>NZ_JACGFN010000001.1:2700000-3000000 GCF_016950255.1 Pectobacterium brasiliense
AACATGCTGGAACTGTTCCTAAGCGGCGGGATGGATATCATCCGCGCTATGCGCCTGCTGGTTCCGCCAGCCTGGCAGAACAACCCTGATATGGATCCAGAGCTGCGTGCCTTCTTCGACTTTAACTCCATGCACATGGAGCCGTGGGATGGCCCGGCCGGTATCGTGATGTCCGACGGGCGCTATGCTGCCTGTAACCTGGATCGTAACGGCCTGCGCCCTGCACGCTACGTCATCACCAAAGATAAGCTGATCACCTGTGCGTCTGAAGTCGGTATCTGGGATTATCAGCCGGACGAAGTGGTTGAAAAAGGCCGTGTCGGTCCGGGCGAACTGATGGTGATCGACACCCGCAGCGGCCGCATCCTGCACTCTGCCGAGACCGATGACGATCTGAAAAGCCGCCACCCTTACAAAGAGTGGATGGAGAAAAACGTTAAGCGTCTGGTGCCGTTTGAAGAGTTGCCAGACGATCAGGTCGGCAGCCGTGAATTTGACGATGAGCTGCTGGAGACCTTCCAGAAACAGTACGGTTACAGCAGCGAAGAACTGGATCAGATCATCCGCGTGCTGGGCGAGAACGGTCAGGAAGCCACAGGGTCGATGGGCGATGACACGCCGTTCGCCGTGCTGTCCAGCCGTCCACGCATCATTTATGACTACTTCCGTCAGCAGTTCGCGCAGGTGACCAACCCGCCGATCGATCCGCTGCGTGAAGCACATGTGATGTCGCTGGCGACCAGTATTGGTCGTGAGATGAACGTCTTCTGTGAAGCGGAAGGTCAGGCTCACCGTCTGAGCTTTAAATCGCCGATCCTGCTTTACTCCGACTTCACCCAGCTGACGTCGCAGGACGAACTGCACTATCGCGCCGACACGCTGGATCTGACGTTTGATCCGTCGCAGCAAACGCTGCAACAGACAATCGAGAAGCTGTGTGACGAAGCAGAAAGCAAAGTCAGAGACGGTGCCGTGCTGCTGGTGCTGTCCGACCGCGGCATTAGCGAATCACGCTTGCCTGTCCCTGCGCCAATGGCTGTGGGTGCCGTTCAGCGCCGTCTGGTCGAAAAGAGCCTGCGCTGTGACGCCAACATCATTGTCGAAACCGCCAGCGCGCGCGATCCGCACCACTTTGCCGTGCTGTTAGGCTTTGGTGCGACGGCTATCTATCCTTACCTCGCCTACGAAACGCTGGCACGGATGGTGGATAACCACACCATCGACAAACCTTATCGTGCCGTGATGCTGAACTACCGTAACGGCATCAATAAAGGCCTGTACAAGATTATGTCCAAGATGGGCATCTCGACGATTGCGTCTTACCGTTGCTCCAAGCTGTTTGAAGCTGTGGGCCTGCATAAAGATGTGTCGACGCAATGCTTCCTGGGCGTCGTCAGCCGCATCGGCGGTGCAAACTACAGCGACTTCGAACAGGATCTGTTGAACCTGTCTAAGCGTGCCTGGCTGAAACGTAAAACGCTGGAACAGGGCGGCCTGCTGAAATTTGTTCACGGCGGCGAATACCATGCCTACAACCCGGATGTCGTCACCACGCTGCAAACCGCGGTGAAAACCGGGGAGTACAGCGATTACGAGCAATACGCCAAACTGGTTAACGAGCGTCCAGCCGCGACCTTACGCGACCTGCTGGCACTGAAACCGCAAGAAGGCGCGGCTATCGCAATCGACAGCGTTGAACCCGCTTCTGAAATGTTCAAACGCTTCGATACCGCGGCCATGTCCATCGGTGCACTCAGCCCTGAAGCCCATGAATCGCTGGCAGAGGCGATGAACGGACTGGGCGGCTTCTCCAACTCCGGTGAAGGCGGCGAAGATCCGGCGCGTTACGGCACCAATAAAGTGTCCCGTATCAAGCAGGTTGCTTCTGGCCGCTTTGGTGTGACGCCAGCCTATCTGGTTAACGCCGATGTGATTCAGATTAAAGTGGCGCAGGGCGCGAAGCCGGGCGAAGGCGGTCAGTTACCGGGTGATAAAGTCACGCCGTACATTGCTCGTCTGCGCTATTCCGTGCCGGGCGTGACGCTGATTTCACCACCGCCGCACCACGATATTTACTCTATCGAAGATCTGGCACAGCTGATTTTCGATCTGAAGCAGGTCAACCCGAAAGCGATGATTTCGGTAAAACTGGTGTCCGAACCGGGCGTCGGAACTATCGCTACAGGCGTTGCCAAAGCGTACGCCGATTTGATCACCATTGCTGGCTACGACGGCGGCACGGGTGCAAGCCCGCTGTCCTCCGTGAAATACGCGGGATGCCCGTGGGAGCTGGGTCTGGTTGAAACGCAACAGGCTTTGGTCTCCAACGGTCTGCGTCACAAAATCCGCCTTCAGGTAGATGGTGGCTTGAAAACCGGTCTGGATATCGTTAAAGCCGCGATTCTGGGTGCAGAAAGCTTCGGCTTCGGCACCGGACCAATGGTTGCGCTGGGCTGTAAATACCTGCGTATCTGTCACCTGAATAACTGTGCGACAGGTGTTGCAACGCAGGATGAGAAGCTGCGCCGCGATCACTACCACGGCCTGCCTGAGCGTGTAACCAACTACTTCCAATTCATCGCGCATGAAACTCGCGTGCTGATGGCAGAACTGGGCGTTAGCCGTCTGGTGGATCTGATTGGTCGTACCGATTTGCTGGTCGAGCTGGACGGTTTCAGTGCGAAACAGAACAAGCTGGATCTGTCGCCGCTACTGCACGCGGCACAGCCTCAGCCGGGCAAAGCGCTGTACTGCACTGAAAGCAATCTGTCGTTCGATAAAGGCTTGTTGAACAAAGAGCTGCTGGCACAGGCACAGCCGCACATTGATGCGAAACAGGGTAAAGCGCTCTACTTCGACATCCGTAACACCGATCGCTCCGTCGGCGCGACGCTGTCCGGTGCAATTGCTGAGAAACATGGCGATCAAGGGCTGGCGGGCGATCCAATTAAAGCGCACTTCTCCGGTACCGCAGGACAGAGCTTTGGCGTCTGGAACGCCGGCGGCGTAGAGCTGAAATTAACTGGCGATGCCAACGACTACGTGGGCAAAGGCATGGCGGGAGGCAGTATCTCCGTGCGTCCTCCAGTCGGTTCTGCCTTCCGCAGCCACGAAGCCAGCATCATCGGTAACACCTGCCTCTACGGTGCTACCGGCGGTAAGCTGTTTGCCGCGGGCCGTGCAGGTGAGCGTTTCGCCGTACGTAACTCCGGCTGTATCACCGTAGTAGAAGGTATCGGCGATAACGGCTGTGAATACATGACAGGCGGTATCGTCTGCGTACTGGGTCGTACCGGTGTGAACTTTGGCGCAGGTATGACCGGTGGATTCGCCTACGTGCTGGATGAAGACGGTGAATTCCGCAAACGCGTTAACCCGGAACTGGTGGAAGTGCTGGATGTCGAAGAACTGGCTATTCATGAAGAACATCTTCGTGGCCTGATCACCGAGCACGTGCAGAATACCGGTTCACACCGCGGAGAAGAGATCCTCGCTAACTGGCCGACCTGGGCACCGAAGTTTGCTCTGGTGAAACCGAAGTCAAGTGATGTGAAGGCATTGTTGGGTCACCGTAGTCGTTCCGCAGCCGAGCTGCGGGTTCAGGCGCAGTAAGAGGTCATCATGAGTCAGAATGTTTACCAGTTTATCGACTTACAGCGCGTTGATCCGCCCAAGAAACCGCTAAAGATTCGTAAAATTGAATTTGTTGAGATCTACGAGCCGTTCTCAGAAAGCCAGTCCAAAGCCCAGGCAGACCGTTGCCTGGCGTGCGGTAACCCTTACTGTGAGTGGAAGTGTCCGGTACATAACTACATCCCGAACTGGCTGAAGCTGGCGAACGAAGGCCGTATTATCGAAGCGGCTGAGTTATCGCACCAGACCAACAGCCTGCCGGAAGTCTGCGGTCGCGTATGCCCGCAGGACCGTCTGTGTGAAGGGTCTTGTACGCTGAATGATGAATTCGGCGCGGTCACCATCGGCAACATCGAACGCTACATCAATGATAAAGCGATAGAGATGGGCTGGAAGCCAAGCGTTGCCAACGTCAAACCGACCGGCAAACGCGTCGCCATCATTGGCGCAGGCCCAGCAGGGCTGGCGTGTGCTGACGTGTTGGCACGCAATGGCGTACAGGCTGTCGTGTTCGATCGTCATCCTGAGATCGGTGGCCTGCTGACCTTCGGTATCCCTTCTTTCAAGCTGGAAAAAGAAGTGATGGTGAAACGTCGTGAGATCTTCACCGAGATGGGCATCGAATTCCGTCTGAATACCGAAGTTGGTAAAGACGTGCAGATGAAAGCGCTGCTGGACGAGTACGATGCCGTCTTTCTCGGCGTCGGCACCTATCAGTCTATGCGTGGCGGATTGGACAATGAAGACGCTCAGGGTGTCTACGATGCGCTGCCGTTCCTGATCGCTAACACCAAGCAGCTGATGGGCTTTGAAGCCGCAGTAGACGAGCCTTACATCAGCATGCAAGGTAAACGCGTTGTGGTGCTGGGCGGTGGCGACACCGCGATGGACTGCGTGCGTACCTCGATTCGTCAGGGCGCAACGCACGTTACCTGCGCCTATCGTCGTGATGAAGAGAACATGCCAGGCTCCAAGCGCGAAGTGAAAAACGCGCGTGAAGAAGGCGTCGAGTTCAAATTCAACCTGCAACCGTTAAGCGTCGAGATCAATGGCGCAGGCAAAGTGTGCGGCGTGAAAATGGCACGTACGGCACTGGGCGCACCAGATGCCAACGGGCGTCGTCGTCCTGAAATCGTAGAGGGTTCCGAGCACGTACTGGAAGCTGATGCGGTCATCATGGCGTTTGGCTTCCGTCCGCACAAAATGGCGTGGCTGGCAGAACATGACGTCAAGCTGGACGATCAAGGTCGCATTGTCGCACCAGAAAGCTGCGATAACGCCTTCCAGACCAGCAACCCGAAAATTTTTGCGGGTGGCGATGCAGTACGCGGTTCCGATCTGGTGGTTACCGCCATCGCAGAAGGTCGTAAAGCCGCTGACGGCATCATGAACTATCTGGAAGTATAGAACGTAACACTTCTTTTAAGGGCAGCGCTGGCTGCCCTTTTCTTTTTCCGTCGTTACCTGAAATTTCGGTTAGCGGTCGATAGCAATCAGCTCTATATTTTCCCCTACGGCATATCACACCAGGCAGACTAATAAAACCTTCGTCTTTCCACTGGGTTCTAAAGAACCTTTCGTAATAAATCCTGCAATATCACATTAACGACCTACACTTACCTCCGACATTGATTTGTCTTTATTGAGATTGGATTTCATTAAGGAGGAAGGAACTATGACAGTCGAAGTGGCCCTTGTAACAGGAGCCGGTCAAGGTATTGGCCGCGCTATTGCTCTCAGACTGGCGGCCGACGGTTTTGCCGTCGCTATTGTGGACTACAATCAGGAAACGGCGCACAGTGTGGCGCAGGAAATCGAAAAAGCTGGCGGACAGGCCATCGCACTACAGGCCGACGTCGCAGATCGTGAGGCGGTTTTCGCTGCCGTAGCAGCAACCAAAAAGCGCTTTGGTGATTTTAACGTCATCGTCAATAACGCCGGTGTTGCCCCGTCAACCCTGATTGAAGACATCACGCCAGACGTTGTCGATCGCGTTTATAACATCAACGTCAAAGGCGTCATCTGGGGTATTCAGGCTGCGCTCGATGCCTTCAAATCCCTGGGACACGGCGGTAAAATCATCAATGCCTGTTCGCAGGCGGGGCATGTGGGCAACCCCGAACTCGCCGTCTACAGCTCAAGTAAATTCGCAGTTCGTGGCTTAACGCAAACTGCCGCACGCGATTTAGCGCCGCTGGGCATCACGGTCAATGGTTACTGTCCGGGTATCGTAAAAACGCCAATGTGGGATGAAATCGATCGGAAGATCTCCGAATCCGCAGGGAAACCGCGTGGCTATGCGACGGAAGAGTTCGCCAAACGCATCACGCTGGGCCGCCTTTCCGAACCGGAAGATGTCGCTGCCTGCGTGTCCTATCTGGCCAGCCACGATTCCGACTATATGACGGGGCAGTCGCTATTGATTGATGGCGGAATGGTGTTCAGTTAACCGCATAGTCCGCGAACAACGGGAGTAAGAAAGGGCACCACAAGGGTGCCCTTAAACATTACTTCACGACCCGTAGCGAAGGTCGGCCACCTTTAGGCGGCTGTGGTGGTTCATCATCAGAATCCGAGCCATCGCCAGGCGCTTCAGAATCAGGTGAGCTATCGACAATCGACATGACCGTCCCTGAAGCGGGTACGCCTTCCTGAAAGTCTTCATACTCACCTGCAGATTCGTAAGCAGGTTCGGACTCAAACATCGTTCCAGCCCCGTTCTCACGTGCATAAATCGCCATGACGGCCGCCATCGGCACATAAACCTGACGCGGTACGCCGCCAAAACGGGCATTGAAACGAACGCTGTCATCAGCTAACTCAAGGCCGCCAACAGCGCGCGGTGCGATATTCAGCACGATCTGGCCGTCACGGGCGAACTCCATCGGCACCATAACATCCGGCAGAGTGACATCTACCACCAGATGAGGCGTTAATTGGTTATCCAGTAACCAATCATAAAAAGCCCGTAATAAATACGGACGACGCGGAGACAGTTGAGACAACGCCATACGGTTTAACCTCGGGTTTGCAAACGCATTTCACGTTCCACTTCTGTCAGGGAAGCCAGGAACGCATCACGCTCAAAGACGCGAGTCATGTAGCCTTTCAGCTCTTTCGCACCCGAACCACTCAGTTCAATGCCTAACTGCGGCAGACGCCACAGCAGCGGAGCCAGATAACAATCCACAAGGCTGAACTCTTCGCTCATGAAATAAGGCGCTTCATTGAACACGGGGGCAATGGCCAGCAGTTCTTCACGCAATTGCTTACGTGCTGCGTCCGCTTCCTGAGCGCTGCCGTGCGTAATTTTCTTCAGCAAAGAATACCAGTCGCTCTCAATGCGGTGCATCATCAGGCGGCTGTTACCGCGCGCAACCGGATAGACAGGCATTAACGGCGGATGAGGAAAACGTTCATCCAGATACTCCATGATAATACGTGATTCATAGAGCGTCAGTTCACGATCGACCAGCGTTGGCACGGAACCGTAAGGATTGAGGTCAATAAGATCCTGAGGCAGATTATCCATGTCTACCTGCTCAATCTCGACACTCACACCCTTTTCCGCCAATACGATGCGGACCTGATGGCTAAAAATGTCGGATGGACCAGAAAACAGCGTCATTACCGAACGTTTGTTGGCAGCGACAGCCATGAAAACCTCCAAGTTTATCGAGAAAATATGGCGAATAACCGCGCAGTCAGTAACCTGCAAAACGCTATTCGAAATGCTGCTCGCCAATGTGTGTAAACGTCACAGGACAAAAATCCTAGCGGTTTTAAACAGCTACACGGTAGCTAACACACAGGCATAAAATCGGCGGGTAGTTTATCAGATTTTGTTCGTTTTGTGGGGATATAAGCGGAAAATCTTATTTAACAAAATGATAAATAAGTGTTTTTTTATTAAATACAAATTTTTCATTTGCAATAGCGAAGTCTAAACAACACCGCCAGAGAATAATCTCTCCCCTGCATTGACCTGCGCTGAGTCGTCAATCGCCCAGAAGCCGACGAGGCCCGTCGGCTTCTAAGTAAGCGAAATTAAAGCAAATTGACGCCGTTAAGCCGGTGGTTAAGGTCGTGCCGCCGTGCCATCCGGCAAACGTGCATTCGTCCATGACGGCAATCCACCTTCAACAGGGAATTGCTTCGCTTTTTGCTCATCGATATCAATCCCTAATCCTGGCTTATCGTTCAGATACGCGTATCCACCTTCAATATCCGGGCAACCGGGGAAAACGTCCCGCAGCGCTTCATTCATCGGCGTATATTCTTGAATACCCAGATTAGTAATGCTCATATCAATGTGCATATTCGCGACTACACCGACAGGTGAGATATCCCCCGGACCATGCCAGGCGGTTCTCACGCCATGAAATTCGGCGAGTGTCGCCAGTTTTTTGGCTGGCGTAATCCCACCGATCATACTGATATGGCAGCGAATAAAATCAATCAGATGATTGGTTATCAGGTGCTTGTATTCGGCAACATGAACAAACAGTTCTCCCATCGCGATTGGGGTGGATGTTTGTTGGCGCATCACGCTTAGGAAATCAACATTCTCTGGAGCAACGGGGTCTTCAAGATAAAAGAGCTTGTAATCTTCCAGGGATTTCGCCATTTGCAACGCGGTAACCGGCGATACCCGCTCATGAACATCATGAATAAATTCAACATCAAACCCAATCTTATTGCGCAGATGATCGAAGAAGGCCGGAATGCTTCTGGCATAAGCGTCAGGATCGAAATAAATACCGGGCGTCTTCGTTCTTGGTGAGCGCTTCGGCGTGATATTGGCTTTATCCAACTGAGTGGCAATCAGTTTGAGGTCTTCCGTCCCTGCTCCACCATACATACCCATCTGACAACGAACATACTGATACCCTTCTTCCATTGCCGCACGGATGTTATCTTCCGCCGCGACCGCATCTGCACCATCGCAATGACGATAAAGCGGAATACCGTCACGGCATTTGCCGCCCAGCAATTCATAAACCGGTAAGTTAGCGACTTTACCCTTGATATCCCACAGCGCCATATCGATAGCCGAGATCGCATTGTTCATCACCGGCCCATTGCGCCAATAGCCGCTCACGACCGCGGACTGCCAGATATCTTCAATACGAGAAGGATCTTTCCCGATCAGGAAAGGCTTCATGTACTCATTAATCGCCGCTTCAACCGCGAAAATACGTTGGGTAAAGGTTGCACATCCCAAACCGTATAAACCGTCCTGATTGGTTTCGACCTTGACGACAACCAGATCAATGCCACCCGGTGCCGTTAGAATTGTCTTTACGTTTGTTACCTTTATCATGCAAAAACTCCTGTGATAGCCACAATCAGATTATGTAGAATCTCATTTGTTGTATGACATCATATCTCTTGAGATATTACTATCAAAAGAAAAAAATAAAAGCAACTTATATCGAGGAGAAAACAGGGAAGTACAGCGGGCTGAAGGGGGTGTCACTAAAGGTAATCATTTTAATAAATTAGATAATAGTGGATCACTACGGGGATATTTCAGATACAAAAATATCGCGAAGTCACATCAATTGCTGATGCTACAAAGCAAGCATCAGCAGGCCGTTACTGACATAGGAATAAAGGAGAGGTAAGCGACCTGAGAAATAGGGTAATATTTACGCGTTAGTTATTATCAAGATTGTTAATCATAACAATGTTACATTCCATCGCCTGATCCAGGCATAGCTTAGCGGTTTCAACATCACGATTTTTTATCGCCATAAAAATTTTGATATGCGCATCAATACTATCCAACGTTATGCCTAGCACGCGGTTTAACTCTTCCAGATAGAAATAGTACATATTTTTCACATACTTAATTGCATGTGAAAACACCTTATTGTGCGCCGCATTGATAATCGCCATGTGGAAATCCAGGTCGGCCTGAGAGTATTTTTTATAGTCGTTTTTGTTGACCAGCATTCGGTTAAGTGCATCTTCTATAAGAGCAATATCCTCATCCGTTGCATTTTTTGCCGCCAGCTCGATGCACTTAAATTCCACCGTTTGCCGAAACACCATCATGTCCATGAATTCACCTTTCGTCAGGTGAAGAATCGGCTTGTCATTCGCCTGCATACGGAAGCTTTCAATTTCATTTGAAACAAAAGAACCTCGACCATGTTTGGTATAGATGATTCCCAGGTTTCTCAATTTTTGCACCGCACTGCGAATACTCGTTCTACTTACTTCAAAAGCTTCACTTAATTCAAACTCAGACGGTAATTTCTCACCCTGTTTCCACTCACCGCTGAGTATTTTTTTCTGCATCTTCTGATAAACGGCTTCAGCAATATTATTTCTTGGTATTGATTCTATATTGTCCATAACGCCTCAAATCAATTATTGGAATCATGATCACAAAAAAACGCTTTGACTGTTGATTGAAGTATAACAAAGCGACACCATCACTTCCACTTATTAGTTGTATGACAACATGATGTATGACAATACTACCTCTTTAAAAATAACCTATTCACTACTCAATAATCAGTTAAGGAGTTGATAATGGATGCCGCAAAACTATTTGATCTATCAGGGAAAACTGCACTCATTACCGGTTCTGCAAGAGGCCTCGGTTTTTCCTATGCAGAAGGATTAGCATCGGCCGGTGCCGCCATTGTGCTCAGCGACATCAGAGAAGAAACGCTGAACGAGGCGGTACAAAAGCTAACGGCAAAGGGCTATAACGCTAAAGGTTACGTGATTGATGTCTCAAAAGAAGACCAGATCGTCAATGCATTCAACCAGATGGATGCCGCCAGTATAGAAATCGACATTGTGATTAATAACGCAGGGATCCAACATCGTCAACCGTTAGTCGACCTTGCGCTACAGGACTGGCAGCGCGTCATGGACATTCACCTGACAGGGACATTCCTCGTGTCGCGCGAGGCTGCAATCCGCATGATAAAACGCGGCCGCGGCGGCAAATTTATCAATATCTGTTCACTGACCAGTGAACAAGCACGCCCTACCGTCGCCCCTTATACCGCCGCTAAAGGCGGAATCAAAATGTTGACGCGTTCCATGTCGGCAGAATGGGCAGAATATAACATTCAAGCGAACGCAATCGGCCCCGGCTACATACTGACTGACATGAATGAAGCCTTAATTAAAGATGTTGAGTTCGATAAGTGGGTCAAAAGTAGCAACCCAACTAAACGTTGGGGAAAAACCGAAGAACTTATCGGTACGGCTATTTTCCTGTCTGCTGATGCATCGAATTATATCAATGGTCAGGTCATCTATGTCGATGGCGGATGGTTAGCGGTACTCTGATTCTCAGGAAACTAATATTTGTCAGAGATGATTGATAAGTCAACGTGTGGTTTTAATTCCCTCCACCGCGACAAAGGAAAATCACACTATATTATTTTAGAGGTATCAAGATGAAACAAGATACGCTTACCTTTGATGCATGTATTGTTCATGGGAAAAAAGACGTAAAAGTAGAAAGTCGTGAACTGACTTATACCGAAAACGATATTGTCGTTAACGTTGAATGCGGCGGTATTTGTGGTTCAGATATTCATTATTATCATGAAGGCCATGCCGGTTTATCTGTAATAAAACATCCCATGGTCATTGGTCACGAATTCGTTGGCAGAATTCATCAGGCCCCTACCAATAGTCAATTAAAAGTCGGCCAAAAAGTTGCGATCAATCCTTCCCAGCCTTGCAACAAATGCGACTATTGTCTGGAAGGCAAACAGAACGAATGCGCCAGTATGCGATTCATGGGAAGCGCCCAATTTAATCCGCACGTACACGGCGGTTTTGCTCAATATGTCACGGTTTCCGCACAGCAGTGCTATCCCTATGACGAAAGTGTCCCTTCGCAAATTATGGCACTGGCGGAGCCAACGGCGGTTGTTATTCATGCCATCAACGTCGCAGGCAGCCTGGTCGGTAAAAAGGTCCTGGTCATCGGAGCAGGTCCTATTGGTGCCTTGACGATTGCCGCAGCGAAAGCTTCAGGTGCCGTAGAGATTGTCGCATCCGACATCAGTGAAAGGTGCAGAAACATCGCGTTGGAAATGGGAGCCGATGCTTCCGTCAATCCGCTTGATGAAAGTGCAATGGAAATCTATAACCAAAATAAAGGCTACTTTGATGTGACATTCGAAGCCAGCGGTGCGCCTGCGGCAATCGCCTCATCGGTCTTTGCGACACGCCCTAATGGTTTGATTGTACAAATTGGTATGGGACCAAGCCCTGTTCAATATCCCGTTGCACAAATGCTAGTAAAAGAACTCTCGTGGAAAGGATCATTCCGATTCATTAATGAATTTGCTACTGCGGTTAAATGGCTGGAGAAAGGCATTATAAACCCACAGCCCATTATCTCCGCTGAATATTCTTATCATGATGTTGAGAATGCATTAATTGCGGCAAGTGATAAAAACATTTCCTCAAAAGTACTCGTTAAATTTTAATAAAGTATCACCTTTAATTTTAAATCGGAATTATACGGCAAAGGAATGCTGACAATACGCTATTGACCAAAAATCAAGATGTGGTGTTTTTTTCTTATTCTTCTACCGATTAATTATTTCCACATATTGTCTGGAAATGATTTTTCGTGTGTGCCACCAGGTATTTATACCTCACCACATATTGAATTAAATCTAATAATCATATGGTGACACAATGAACTCATCTCCAGTTAAGGTTAAAAGAAGCACCTCCGATCTCGCCAGGGCATCCGTTTCTGGCTGGCTCGGTACCACACTAGAATTCATGGATTTCCAGCTCTATTCTCTTGGTGCCGCACTGGTCTTCCATGAAATTTTCTTCCCTGAACAATCGGCTGCTATGGCATTAATTCTCGCGATGGGAACCTACGGTGCAGGATACATTGCCCGTATTGTCGGTGCCGTCTTCTTCGGGAAAATGGGAGATAGAGTAGGCAGGAAAAAGGTTCTGTTTATTACTATTGCATTAATGGGTATTTGTACCACATTAATAGGCGCACTCCCAACTTACCAGCAGGTTGGCATTCTGGCACCGATTCTATTGGTGGTGCTCAGAGTTATTCAGGGACTAGGTGCCGGTGCAGAGATCTCTGGTGCCAGTACCATGCTGGCAGAATATGCACCTGAAGGTAAAAAAGGCATTATTGCCTCACTGGTTGCCATGGGAACCAACTGCGGAACATTGAGCGCGACGGCCATTTGGGCTGCGATGTTTTACTTCTTTAGCAATGAAGAGATCATTGATTGGGCGTGGCGTCTTCCCTTCCTGGCGAGTTTCGTGGTGATGGGGTTTGCTATCTGGTTACGTCTGAATCTGAAAGAAAGCCCGGTATTTGAAGGGGTACAAGAAACAAAAGAAGTCGCCCACCAGCACACTCCTTTTTGGTCTTTGCTAAAAGGGAAAGCGTTTTGGATTGCAACAGGACTGCGCTTCGGACAGGCGGGGAACTCAGGTATTATCCAGACTTTCCTGGCTGGCTACATGGTACAAACACTACTATTTAGCAAGGCCGTTCCAACCGATGCCATCATGATTAGTTCAATCATCGGCTTTCTGACAATCCCATTGATGGGGTGGCTATCAGATAGAATCGGGCGCCGCATTCCTTATATCATCCTGACGCTGGGCTCTATCCTTCTCGCTTATCCGATGATTTCAATCATCGTGAATAAAGAGCAGGCAGTTGCCACGATAACAGTATGCTTAATCCTGATTCATAACATCGCGGTGCTGGGGCAAGCCGCTATCGAAGGAATCACGATGGCAGAGATGTTCGGTTCGAAAAACCGCTTCTCCCAAATGGCAATTTCCAAAGAAATCGGTGGGTTATTCGCTACGGGTCTCGGGCCTTTGCTCGCGGGTATTTTTTGCCAAATAACGGGGTCGTGGTATCCCATCGCTGTGATGCTCATTTGCTACTCCTGCATTGGCTTGCTATCCGCCCTTTTGATGCCAGAAGTCAAAGATCGCGACCTGCATGATGTAAAAAACGCAACGGAATAGCAGTAAAGGTAAACGCTAGACATAAAAAAACCCGGTGACCAGCACCGGGTTTTTTGCATTGATTTCGCTGCAAAGCAGCCAGAAATTAACGCTTGGAGAACTGAGGACGACGACGTGCTTTACGCAGACCGACTTTCTTACGTTCAACCTGACGAGCATCACGAGTAACGAAACCAGCTTTACGCAGTTCGCTACGCAGAGACTCATCATACTCCATCAGAGCGCGGGTGATACCGTGACGGATCGCACCAGCCTGACCAGAGATACCACCACCTTTAACGGTGATGTACAGATCAAATTTACCAACCATGTCGACCAGTTCAAGCGGCTGACGAACTACCATGCGGGCAGTTTCGCGACCGAAGTACTGTTCCAGACTACGCTGGTTGATAACGATGTTACCGTTGCCCGGTTTGATGAACACGCGAGCGGCGGAGCTTTTGCGGCGACCAGTGCCGTAGTATTGATTTTCAGCCATTGCCTATAATCCCGATTAAATGTCCAGAACTTGCGGTTGCTGTGCCGCGTGATTGTGCTCGGTGCCCGCGTAAACTTTCAGTTTACGGAACATAGCACGACCCAACGGGCCCTTCGGCAGCATGCCTTTAACCGCGATTTCAATCACACGCTCAGGACGGCGGGCAATCATCTCTTCAAAGGTCGCTTGTTTAATACCACCGATGTGACCGGTGTGATGATAATAAATCTTGTCAGTACGCTTGTTGCCAGTTACAGCAACTTTGTCAGCGTTCAGAACGATGATGTAATCACCCGTATCAACGTGCGGAGTGTATTCCGCTTTATGCTTGCCGCGCAGACGACGAGCCAGTTCAGTAGCGAGACGGCCTAAAGTTTTACCGTTCGCATCAACAACGTACCAGTCGCGTTTTACGGTCTCTGGTTTAGCTGTAAAAGTTTTCATTAAAAGCTTACCCAATAATTAGTTACACGTTGGTGAACACCCAAACGCTCGAAAACAGTTGAGGCTCACACGACCATCAAGTCCAGCAAACCTACCCCTTCGAATAGCCATTGCCGGCACTATAAAGTTTTTGGGAAAAAAAACTTTGTTGTAACGTGGGGTCGCAAGATTATAGAGAAGTCATTCTCAAAGATCGACCTTTTTTCACACGCAAATGACTAAAAAACCGCAGCCTGCGTTACGCCAAATGTGGCTGCCGTAAGTACTCTTCGCTCTGCATTTCCTGCAAACGGGATAAACAGCGCTGGTATTCAAATTTCAGGTGCTCTCCCTGATAGATCTCAAACATCGACGCCTGCGCAGAAATAATCAATTTGATACGGCGATCGTAGCACTCGTCCACCAGTGCCAGAAAACGGCGAGCGGTGTTCTCTTCCTTCGTTTCCATCACCGTCACATTGTGCAACAGCATCGTGTGGTAGAGGCGCGACAGTGCGATGTAATCATTCTGGCTACGCGCTTCGGTACACAACGTATGGAAATCAACCGCCAGCACGCCGTCACTCGCGCCAAGTGTCGATAACGGACGATGATTGATCTCCAGCACCGGCCCCGGCGTCTGCCACGCTTTCCCGGTCAGGCGGGTAAACATCTGCTGCATCGCAGCATCCGTCTCTTCATTCAGCGGCGAGAGATAAAGGTGTGCCTGCGTCAGCGTACGCAGACGATAATCGATACCCGCATCAACATTACGCACTTCGCAATACTGCTTAATCAACTCAATCGCAGGCAAAAAACGCGCGCGTTGCAGTCCATTACGGTAGAGGTCGTCTGGCGGAATATTCGACGTCGCCACCAGCGCGATACCACGAGCAAACAGCGCTCGCAACAACTCAGCCAGCAGCATCGCATCGGTAATGTCAGAGACGAAAAATTCATCGAAACACAGCACATCCGTTTCGGCCTTAAAACCGTCCGCCACTTTCTCCAGTGGATTTTCCTGCCCCTGAAACTGGTTCAGTTCTTCATGCACACGCAACATAAAACGATGAAAGTGCAGGCGCATCTTGCGCTCAGCGGGCAAGCTGTGGAAAAACATATCCATCAGCCAGGTTTTACCGCGCCCGACGCCGCCCCACATGTACAGCCCTTGAACCGACGCAGATTCACGTTTATTACGCCTCCCCAGCCAGCTACGCCATTTCCCCACGCGGTCGGATGCCCCGGCATCACCATCAGCAGCGCGTTCACATAACGCCTGATGTATCGCTTCCAGGCGCACAACGGTTTGCCGTTGCACCTCGTCCGGCTGATATTCACCAGCGGAAAGCGCCTGCTGATAAAGCGCCAAGGGTGTTATTTGCTGTTGTGTTGTCTGTGGAATAACCATAGCCATCGCAATCCCTGAGAAAAAAGTTAGTCGTGTTTTGCTGTGTGTTATCGTCGATTTAAGCCGTAATCGTCGCAGTTAACAACCTTGATGTCTGCGATAGGTCAACATTCCTTTCTCTCATCGAGTATCAGGATTCCACTCAGGCAAGATTAACGGTTATAGTGACTATTATTAAGTGAAAAACCCTACGGGACAACGACGTCAAAATAGGAGCTATTATGACTTGGGAGTATGCGCTGATAGGTTTAGTTGTCGGTATTATTATTGGTGCTGTAGCCATGCGCTTTGGTAACCGTAAGCTGCGGCAACAGCAGGTATTGCAGAATGAGCTGGAGAAAAGCAAAACCGAACTGGAAGATTATCGTCAGGAATTGGTAGGTCACTTCGCCCGCAGTGCGGAGCTGTTGGATAACATGGCGGATGATTATCGTCAGCTTTATCAACACATGGCGAAAAGCTCCAATAACCTGTTACCTAACGTTCCCGGCCAGGATAATCCGTTTAAATATCGTCTGACCGAATCAGAAGCGGATAACGATCAGGCTCCGGTGAACATGCCGCCGCGCGATTATTCCGACGGTGCATCAGGCCTGCTGCGGGGCGAACGCCCGATTCGCAAGTAATTCAGTTTCCCCCCTAGCGTGAGGCTTTCTGTCTCACGCTTTCCCCTCTCTTGTTCTACGCTTAAAACGCTTGTACGTTTAAGACGCGTACCGCAGGCTGCCATCGTCCAATCACGCATTAAAAACGCGATAGTTACAATCTGCTGACGAAACAGCAGTGAACTTTACACATTGATCGCCAGTCTGACTCTTCACCGTGTCTTTAAGTTTATATATCATCGTTTTATTCATCCGCAGGCCGTGAGAGAGTTAATAACAATGAAAAAAACATCATTACTATTTAGTGCACTGGCAATGAGTATAGGTTTGACCCTGTCCACGCTTCCCGCTGCAAATGCTGCGCTGCCTGCCGTGGTTCAAGGTCAACAGACGCCAAGTCTGGCCCCGATGCTGGAGAAAGTCTTGCCAGCCGTGGTCAGCGTGCATGTTGAAGGTACACAGGTACAGCGCCAGCGCGTACCGGAAGAATTCAAGTTCTTCTTTGGCCCTAACTTCCCGACGGACAAACAAAATTCTCGCCCGTTTGAAGGACTGGGCTCTGGCGTCATTATTGATGCCGCGAAAGGTTACGTGCTCACCAACAATCACGTGATCAATAACGCCGACAAGATCCGCGTCCAGCTTAATGACGGACGTGAGTATGAAGCGAAATTGATTGGGCGTGATGAGCAGAGCGATATCGCCCTGCTACAGCTGAATAACGCCAAGAATCTGGTCTCTGTAAAAATGGCCGATTCCGATCAACTGCGCGTGGGTGACTTCGCCGTTGCCGTGGGTAACCCGTTCGGCCTTGGTCAGACCGCGACGTCCGGTATTATCTCCGCGCTGGGACGTAGCGGCCTGAATCTTGAAGGGTTAGAAAACTTCATCCAGACCGATGCTTCCATCAACCGCGGTAACTCCGGCGGTGCGCTGGTTAACCTTAACGGCGAACTGATCGGTATCAATACTGCGATCCTGGCACCGGGCGGCGGAAACATCGGTATCGGTTTCGCTATCCCTAGCAACATGGCCCAGAATCTGGCGCAGCAATTGGTTGAATTTGGCGAAGTGAAACGCGGGCTACTGGGTATTAAAGGCAGCGAGATGACGTCGGAAATGGCGAAAGCCTTCAACGTCGACGCGCAGCGCGGTGCCTTCGTCAGCGAAGTCTTACCGAAATCTGCCGCAGCCAAAGCCGGTATCAAGGCGGGCGACGTGTTGACGACGCTGGATGGTAAACCCATCAGCAGCTTTGCCGAACTGCGGGCCAAAGTCGGCACTACCGCACCGGGCAAGACCGTGAAAATCGGCCTGCTGCGTGATGGTAAACCGCAGGAAGTTTCCGTCGTGTTGGATAACAGCTCATCGGCATCCACCAGCGCTGAAACGCTTTCACCGTCATTGCAAGGGGCTTCTCTGACTAATGGTCAATTGAAAGACGGCAGCAAAGGCGTACAGATCGATAACGTTGCTAAGGACACCCCTGCGGCGCAGGTCGGTCTGCAAAAAGGCGATGTCATCATCGGCGTGAACCGCGAGCGTATTGAAAACATCACGCAACTGCGCAAGCTGCTGGAAGCGAAGCCTTCCGTTCTGGCCTTGAATATCGTCCGGGGTGAAGAAACGATTTATCTGCTGCTACGTTAATCGCTTGCCGTCTTTTTCGGCAGCTTAACTGGCCAGAACATCGCTAATGTTAAAAAATCGGACACCGAGCCATGCGGTGTCCGAACTTCTCGTGATATCCTCCCCTTATCTCCCTTTTTCCACAGTAAATCACGGCCATGCTTGCTAAGTTATTACGTTCAGCGCTCTTTGGTGCCCTCGTCGCCGGTATTATTCTGGCCGTACTGCCCTTTGTTGGGTCTGGCACGTCGTTTCTGAAAGGCAATGACAAAAATAGTGATGGTTCGCCCATAAGCTACCATCAGGGAGTCAGCCATGCGGCGCCTGCTGTGGTGAACGTTTATAACCGGGTTGCCAAAGAGGGGAAACCTAGCGAAGTCGCCATTCATCCTCTCGGATCCGGCGTCATCATGAATGAAAAAGGGTATATTTTAACCAACAAGCATGTGATTAATAACGTACAACAAATCCAGATAGAGCTATCAGACGGCAGATTGTACGAAGCCCGCGTGATCGGCTCCGATAGCCTGACGGATCTGGCTGTATTGCAAATTGATGGCATCAACCTGCCCGTTATTCCGATAAATCCAGACCGTATACCGCACGTCGGCGATGTCGTGATGGCGATCGGCAACCCTTATAATCTGGGGCAAACCGTCACTCAGGGCGTCATCAGCGCCACTGGCCGCGTCAGCCTCAGCGCTTATGGTCAGCAAAGAAGTCAGGTAGGACGCCAAAACTTGCTGCAAACCGATGCCTCAATTAACCACGGGAATTCCGGTGGTGCGCTGGTCAATACGCTCGGTGAACTGGTCGGTATTAACACCCTCTCATTTGATAAAAGTAGCAACGGTGAAACACCGGAAGGCATTAGCTTCGCCATTCCCGTCGCGCTGGCGACCAAGGTGATGGGCAAACTCATCCGCGATGGTCGCGTGGTGCGTGGCTATATTGGTGTCAACGGCGTACAGATCGAGAATATTGAGAACAGCACATCGACCAGCAATCGTGATGCGCAAGATAGATTAAGCGGGATTCTCGTTCAGACTATCGATCCAGGTGGGCCAGCGGATAAAGCAGGTATTCGTGTCGAAGACGTCATCGTTAGCGTGAACAATAAGCCTGCACGCTCGATTATTGAAACCATGGAACAGGTTTCAGAAATACGCCCCGGCACTGTCATTCCCGTCACGATTGTGCGTGATAAAAATCAAGTCACGCTGCAAATGACGATTCAGGAATTCCCTACCCAATAACGGCAGGCAGGCCGTTGATAAAGTCACATCGGCAAGTAAACAAGAAACCGGGTGGGAACCCACCCGGCTAACAAACCTAATTAAACCTAATTGTGAAGATAAACCAGCTAAAACGCTTACTCGTGCTCTTTAACGCGCTCGATATTCGCACCTAACGCACGCAGCTTATCTTCGATGCGGTCATAGCCACGATCGATGTGATAAATACGATCGACTATCGTCACACCTTCTGCGATACAACCGGCTAATACCAGACTGGCTGATGCACGTAAGTCGGTCGCCATCACCTGCGCGCCAGACAGCTTATCAACGCCGTGGCAAATCACCGTGTTGCTCTCAATTTCCGCCTGTGCGCCCATACGGATAAGCTCAGGCACGTGCATGAAGCGGTTTTCGAAGATGGTTTCAGTAATCACGCCCGTCCCTTCCGCAACCAGATTCAGCAAGCTGAACTGCGCTTGCATATCGGTCGGGAACCCCGGATGCGGCGACGTGCGAACGGTAACGGCTTTTGGACGCTTACCGTGCATATCCAGACTGATCCAGTCTTCGCCAATTTCGATCTCCGCACCCGCTTCGCGCAGCTTCGCCAATACTGCATCCAACGTATCAGGACGGGTATTGCGACACATAATTTGACCACGAGATACCGCAGCCGCGACCAGGAAAGTCCCGGTTTCAATACGGTCAGGCACCACGCGGTAGACACCGCCGCCCAGACGCGCAACGCCTTCAATGGTGATTTTATCCGTGCCTGCACCGCTGATTTTCGCACCCAGCGTATTCAGGAAATGTGCCGTATCGACAATCTCCGGCTCACGCGCCGCGTTCTCAATAATCGTGGTGCCTTCCGCCAGCGTCGCCGCACTCATGATGGTGACCGTGGCACCCACGCTCACTTTATCCATCACGATGTGCGCACCTTTCAGGCGGCCATCAACCGTTGCTTTGACATAGCCTTCTTCCAGTACGATCTGCGCACCGAGCTGCTCAAGGCCGTAAATGTGCAAATCTACCGGGCGCGCGCCAATCGCACAGCCGCCGGGCAGCGAGACCTGACCTTGACCAAAACGCGCCACCAGCGGCCCTAAAGCCCAAATAGAGGCGCGCATGGTTTTCACCAGATCGTACGGCGCACAGAACACGTTTACCTCGCTGGCATCCACATGGACGGAACCGTTACGCTCAACGCGCGCACCCAGTTGACCAAGCAGCTTCATGGTGGTATCGATATCGCGCAGTTTCGGTACGTTCTGAATTTCTACCGGCTCTTCTGCGAGTAGCGCAGCGAACAGGATGGGCAACGCAGCATTCTTGGCGCCAGAAATGGTCACTTCCCCCGCTAAGCGGGTTGGGCCCTGAACACGAAATTTATCCATAGTCTTTGTATCTCAATGTCTTAATTCAATATGTCGTCACACTGATACCGGCAGTTTATTCCCACTCGCAGGGGGAATAATACTTAGAAGCCGTTCAGTTTACGGTCGCGTTGCCACTCTTCCGGCGTATAAGCCTTGATCGACAGCGCATGAATACGGTTATCCGCGATGTACTCCATCAGCGGCGCATAAACAGCCTGCTGTTTTTTGACTCGGCTCATTCCAGCAAAAAGTCCGCCCACTACGATGACCTGAAAATGGCTGCCATCACCAGAAACATGGGCTTCTTCCAGTGCCAATGCGTTCATCAGCACGTCTTTAATTTCGTTATTTTCCATCGCTCTCGATTTCTATGTCAGGGGGAGATGATTTACAGGGAGGTATCTTAGATGAATATGACGCTATCTTAAACAAAGAATACGCCCCTTCAGACGATGCCTAAAGGGGCGAATCCGGTAAACCGCGTTACCGTTTAAGACACAGGAATGATTTCATTCAGGTTATAGAGCGCAATGAGCGTTTTTAGCCGATCGCTGGCACCGACAATCGTTATCTCTCCGCCTGAAGACGGCTGCTGATAAACATGCATCAGCAATGCTAACCCGGCAGAATCAACGCGGTTTAATCCAGACACATCCAGCGTCGTTTTACCCGCCAGCAACGATTCACGCTGCTGCCAGAACGGTAACAGCGTTTCACGATCCAGATCGCCCGTTAACGCCAGCGTTGATTCCTGTGCCTGCCAGTTCAATGCGTTCGCCATGTTCGTACCCAAATTACTTTTTCTGATCCAACGTGATGGTCTGCTTCGCCGAAGATTCCAGCTGTTTAGTCAGGCCATCCACGCCGTTCTGACGCAATATTGCCGCCCACTCGTTCTGCTTGGTGGTGATCATACTGACACCTTCGGCAATCATGTCGTACGCCTGCCAGTTACCGGTTTTACTGTTCTTACGCCATTGGAAATCCAGACGTACCGGAGGACGGCCGCCGTTATCAATGATGGTGACGCGAATAGAAACGATATCGGCATCGCCCAGCGGTTTCTCAGGGGCGATCTGATAGGTCTGCCCGTTATACATCGCCAGCGCCTGGCCGTAAGCCTGCTCCAGATAGGCTTCAAACGCTTTGAAATAGGCATCACGCTGTGCCGGTGTCGCATCTTTGTAGTAACGACCCAGAACCAGCGCACCAGCGTATCTCACCTGAACATACGGCAGCAGCTCTTCACGTACGACGGTACGCAAATAATCAGGGTTTTGTTTGATCTTTGGCTGTTCGTTCTTTAAACGATCAAAAGTTTTTTCCGCCGCTTCATTCATTAAACGATAAGGGTTCGTTTGATCCGCCGCGTTGGCTAATGGCGCGACCACCAGTAAAGCCACCATCAGTAAACGTTTAAACATGCAGATATCCTCTTATGGATGTGAAGGAACAGGTTCGTTGTTGTGTTCAGGGGTTACCGCAGGATTGGCACCCGGCTCCGTACCTGATTGACCACCATTATCTTCGCTATTACTGCCGCTCTTATATAGGAATTGACCGATGAGATCTTCAAGCACCATCGCTGACTTGGTGTCCTGAATTACACCTCCGTCTTTCAGGATCGCTGTGCCCATTTCTTCATCTTCAAACCCAATGTTCAGCGCCAGATACTGTTCGCCCAGCAAGCCGGAGGTACGAATGGCCAGAGAGCTGGTATCAGGAATATGATCGTAGCGCTGCTGAATATCCATCGCCACGCGTGGCAGGTACGTTTTCTCGTCCAGCGAAATATCCGCTACGCGGCCAACCACTACGCCGCCAATTCTGATCGGAGAACGCGCTTTCAGCCCGCCAATGTTGTCAAACGTCGCATACAAGCGATACGTTGGCTCGCTACCGATCGATTTAAGATCGGCGACTTTCAGGCATAAAAAGAGGATGGCTGCCAGCGCGATCAACATAAACACACCAACCCAGACTTCAGTTTTCTTTGTTTGCATCGACTCAGTTCCCAAACATCAGTGCTGTCAGCACAAAATCCAATCCCAGTACCGCTAACGACGAGTGCACGACGGTTCGGGTCGTTGCACGGCTGATCCCCTCAGACGTCGGGATCGCGTCATAGCCGTTAAACAGTGCAATCCAAGTCACGGTAATCGCAAATACGATACTTTTAATCACGCAGTTCAAGACATCCTGACGCCAGTCAACCGCGCCTTGCATGGCAGACCAGAAGAACCCACTGTCGATGCCTTTCCAGTCCACACCGACCAGCGCGCCGCCCCAAATGCCCACCGCGACAAAAATCACCGCCAGCAGCGGCATGCTGATTAACCCTGCCCAGAAGCGCGGCGCGACAACGCGGCGCAGCGGATCGACCGCCATCATCTCCATGCTGGAGAGCTGCTCTGTCGCCTTCATCAGGCCAATTTCTGCCGTCAGCGCGGAACCCGCACGGCCCGCGAACAGCAATGCCGTCACCACCGGACCAAGTTCACGCAGCAGCGACAGTGCCACCATCATGCCCAAGCTGGCCTCAGCGCTGTAAGTCGTCAGGATGATATAGCCCTGTAACCCCAGCACCATACCGATAAACAGGCCGGAAACCATGATGATAAGCAGCGACTGCACGCCAACGCTGTAAAGCTGTTTCACCAACAGCGGCCACTGTTTTCTGAATTCGGGTTTACCCACCAGCGCATTAAACAGCATCAGGCCGGCGCGCCCAAACGAGGCGCTGGTGGAGATTCCCTGACGCCCCAACGACGCCAACGTCCGTAATAACATGACTGCGTTAACCCCCTGAACCGAGCAGCGACGTTTTATAGTCGCCGGCTGGAAAACGGAAAGGTACTGGTCCGTCGGCGATACCATCCAGGAACTGACGAACCTGCGGGTCACTGTTTGCTCTCAGTTGATCCGCGGTCCCTTCCCCGATCACCCGCTTATCGGCCACGATATACGCATAATCGGCAATGCTCATCACCTCTGGCACATCGTGAGAAACCACAATGCAGGTCACGCCCAATGCATGATTCAACTCGTCGATGAGCTTCACCAGCGTCCCGAGCGTAATCGGATCTTGCCCGACAAAAGGCTCATCAAACATAATCAACTGCGGGTCGAGCGCGATGGCTCTCGCCAACGCCGCGCGCCGCGCCATGCCGCCGGAAAGCTCCGCTGGCATCAGTTTCTCCGCGCCGCGTAGTCCCACCGCCTCCAGTTTCATCATGACGATGCTACGCAACAGTTCTTCCGGTAGTTTGGTATGTTCACGCAGCGGCCAGGCGACATTATCAAACACGTTCAAATCGGTGAATAACGCACCGGACTGAAACAACATGCTCATTTTCTTGCGCGCGTTGTACAACTCACTGCGCGACAACGTCGGGATATTCTCACCATCAAACCAGATTTCGCCGCTGTCTGGCGGTAGCTGTCCGCCAATCAGGCGCAACAGCGTGGTTTTACCGATGCCGGAAGGCCCCATGATCGCGGTGACCTTGCCTTTAGGCACATTCAGCGTGATGTCCGTAAAAATCTCTCGCTCTCCGCGCCGAAAGCTAAGACCACGGATCTCGACCAGATTAGTTGCCTCATGGTTCATTATTTCCATTCCTTACCCATCAGTACGCTCATACAGAGGTCTTTCACTCCAGCCTAACGGCTGCCTTTCATCAAGGTGCGAGTTTTACAAAAACTTACCGTAAGTTCTTGTCCAAAATGGCGGCACAAATCGTTACTGGGTTTTACTTATCGCGACAGGTTTTACTTTTTCGCCAAGCACCGTCAGAATTAGCACTCATCACAGAACATGCTTTTTGTGCGAAAATTGTCCAGAAATACTGACTTATTCGACAACAGGCCAGTGATTATATCCTATTAAAGGACGCTGCATGCTTTTTGCAACACTACTCTTGTTCGTTGGTTTGCTATTACTGGTTTACGGTGCCGATCGTCTTGTCTATGGTGCCGCCGTGCTTGCGCGTTCTCTTGGCTTACCGCCTTTCGTTATCGGCATCACCATTGTCGGCTTCGGCACTTCGCTACCCGAGCTGATCGTTTCGGTTACCGCCGCGTTGAACGCTCAGAACGATATGGCCGTCGGTAATGTTCTGGGTTCCAATATCACCAATATTTTACTCATTCTCGGCAGCGCGGCACTCATTCGCCCGCTAACGGTACATTCAGCCATCCTGCGCCGGGAATTGCCGCTCATGTTGTCCGTCACTTTATTGTGTGGCGTTTTACTGCATGATAGCTACCTGAGCCGCACCGACGGCATCATGCTGCTCTTTGCCGCCATTCTGTGTCTGGTGTTGATACTTCGCATGGCACAACAGGCACAGCGGGAAGGCGGCGATAGCCTGACGCGCGAACAGCTGGCGGAACTCCCGCAGGATGACAGCAGCCAGATGGTCGCGGTGCTGTGGTTGATTCTCGGCATGATTATTTTACCCATGGCCGCTCGTATGGTGGTGGATAACGCGACCGTCATTGCACGCTACTTCGATGTCAGTGAGTTGACTATCGGGCTGACCATATTGGCGATTGGCACCAGCCTGCCTGAGCTTGCTACCGCCATCGTCGGGACGTTGAAGAAAGAAGATGATATTGCGCTGGGTAACCTGATTGGCTCGAACATTTTTAATATTGCGATTGTGCTGGGCGTGCCTGCTCTGCTCTCGCCGGGCGCACTGAACCCTCAGGCTTTTCAGCGCGACTATTGGGTCATGCTGGCGGCGAGCGTGCTGTTAACCGCACTGTGCCTCAGCAAAAAACGCCGTATAGGACAGGGCGCAGGCGCATTATTATGCTGCGCGTTCATCGCCTATCTGACGGCTCTGTTTTGCTTTTCATAAGAAGTTTTGTTTTTCATAAGACGCTCTGTTTTTCATCATAATCAGGACTATTGGTATGTCACAGTTTGAACAAGATGCTCATCTAAAACAGCAGTCTGACCGTGCACTATCCGATCATGCACTACGAGCCGATCATGGCTCACAAACCGGCCATAGGTTACAAAAGGCTCATGAACTACCAGCAGATTTCGATTTCCAGCAAGCGGGCAAGCAGGTACTGAGTATCGAGCGCGATGGGCTTGCGCAATTAGACCAGTACATTGATGACAACTTTACCCTCGCCTGCAAAAAGATATTCGATTGTCAGGGCAAAGTGGTGGTGATGGGAATGGGCAAATCCGGCCACATCGGCTGTAAAATTGCCGCGACCTTCGCCAGCACCGGTACGCCTGCTTTTTTTGTTCATCCGGGCGAAGCCAGCCACGGTGATCTCGGCATGGTGACACCGCACGATATCGTGATCGCCATTTCCAACTCTGGCGAGTCCCATGAAATTCTGTCGCTGATTCCGGTTCTGAAACGCCAGAAAGTGTTCCTGATCTGCATGACCAGCGCACCAGAAAGTACGATGGGCAAGGCCGCAGATATTCACCTGTGCGTTCACGTCCCGCAGGAAGCCTGCCCGCTCGGCCTGGCACCCACCACCAGCACCACCGCAACGCTGGTCATGGGAGACGCGCTGGCGGTGGCGTTGTTACAGGCGCGCGGCTTTACTGCCGAAGATTTCGCCCTTTCTCACCCCGGCGGCGCACTCGGCCGCAAACTTTTACTGCGCGTCAGCGATATCATGCATTCGGGCGATGAGATTCCCCATGTCCCACACGATGCCTCGCTGCGTGATGCGCTGGTGGAAATTACGCGCAAAAATCTGGGTATGACGGTAATCTGCGAGGCGGATATGAAAATTCAGGGCATCTTTACCGATGGTGACCTGCGCCGCATCTTCGACATGAATATTGACTTGAACAGCGCGCGCATTGCTGATGTGATGACCGCGGGCGGCATCCGGGTCGCACCGCAAACGCTGGCGGTGGATGCACTTAACCTGATGCAGTCGCGCCATATCACCTCAGTGCTGGTGGCAGAAAACGATCGTCTGGTCGGGATCGTCCACATGCACGATATGCTGCGGGCTGGCGTGGTTTAAAAAGAAAGGATAATAGTGAATGAGTGAAGTCAGGGCGCAAACCGATACCTGCTATGGGCCTGTCGATCAACAGGTACTGGGTAAAGCCCGTGAGGTTCGCCTGTTAATTTGCGACGTTGACGGCGTGATGTCCGATGGTCTGATTTACATGGGTAATCACGGCGAAGAACTGAAAGCCTTTAACGTCCGCGACGGCTATGGCATTCGCTGCTTGCTGACGTCTGATATTGAGGTTGCCATCATTACCGGGCGTTCAGCAAAATTGCTGGAAGACCGGTGTAAGACGCTGGGCATTAACCATCTTTATCAGGGGCAATCGGATAAGGTTTTGGCCTTCAACGATCTGTTGGATAAACTGTCAGTAACGGCAAATCAGGTGGCATATATCGGCGACGATATGATCGACTGGCCAGTGATGGCGCAGGTCGGGCTGAGCGTTGCCGTGGCTGATGCCCATCCGCTGCTGTTACCACGCGCAGATTATGTCACCCGCATTGCGGGAGGCCGTGGCGCAGTACGTGAGCTGTGTGATTTGATTCTGTTCTCGCAGGACAAGCTGGAGCATGCCAAAGGGTTGTCAATATGAGTAAAACCAAGCGTTGGCTCACCGCTTTTCTGGCCCTGTTAGTGCTTATCCTCATCGGCTGGAATATTGCGGATGACGACACGGTAGCAGCACCGGATGCAAACGACCCCGCCGTGCCGGTTTATACCAGCGAAAAGACGAATACGCAGGTATACAGCCCTGCGGGTAAGCTGAGCTACAGACTGATCTCGGAAAAAGCGGAGTATTTCAACGAGGAGCAGTTGAGCTGGTTTACCACGCCTGTTGCCACGCTGTTCAATGAACAAGGCACCGCAACCTGGTCAGTACGCGCCGATCGCGCCAAGCTGACAAAAGACAAGATGCTCTATCTGTACGGCAACGTTGAGGTGAATAGCCTGACGAAAGACGCACAGCTTCAGCGCATCACAACGAATAATGCCCAGGTGAATCTGGTCACGCAGGACGTCTCTTCCGATGATGAAGTCACCCTGTACGGCGCCAGCTTCACGTCAAGCGGAATGAAAATGCGCGGGAATCTGCGTAACAAAACGGCCGAGTTGATCGAAAAGGTAAAAACCTCTTATGAAATCCAAAACCAATAATCTGATGCGTAACACCCTGATCGCCAGCTCGCTGTTCGCCGTCAGCGTTTCCGCCTTTGCCGTGACCGGCGATAGCAATCAACCTATTCACATTGATTCAGCACAGCAATCTCTGGACATGCAGGGCAACACGGTAACCTTCACCGGTAATGTTGTCGTGAAGCAAGGCACGATTGAAGTAAAAGCCGACAAGGTCGTCGTGACGCGTCCACAGGGCACGCAAGGCAGTGAAGTGGTGGAAGGTTACGGCAACCCCGTGACGTTCTATCAGATGCAGGACAACGGCAAACCGGTGAAAGGTCACGCGCAGAAAATCCGCTACGAGCTGGCCAAAGACTTTCTGGTGCTGACAGGTGATGCTTATCTGGAACAGCAGGACAGCAATGTCAAAGGCGATCGCATCACTTATCTGGTGAAACAGCAGCAGATGGAAGCGACCAGCGACAAAGGAAAACGCGTGACGACGGTGTTGGTTCCTTCCCAGCTTCAGGATAAAGAAAACAAGAGCCAGCCTTCTCGTTCTCAGCAACCGCAACCACGGGTCACTGAATAAGTTATGGCAACATTAACCGCAGAAAATCTAGCCAAGGCGTACAAAGGCCGTAAGGTCGTGGAAAACGTCAGTCTCACCGTGAATTCCGGCGAAATCGTCGGCCTGCTAGGGCCGAACGGTGCTGGCAAAACGACAACGTTCTACATGGTCGTGGGCATTGTTCCGCGTGATGAAGGACGCATCGTCATTGACGATGATGACATCAGCCTGCTTCCTTTGCACGAACGCGCGCTGCGCGGCATCGGCTATCTGCCACAGGAAGCCTCTATCTTCCGTCGCTTAAGCGTGTATGACAACCTGATGGCGGTGTTACAGATCCGTAAAGATCTGACAACCGAACAGCAGGAAGATCGTGCCAATGAGCTAATGGAAGAATTCCATATTATTCATTTGCGCGATAGTCTGGGACAATCGCTGTCCGGTGGAGAAAGACGCCGCGTAGAAATTGCGCGTGCGCTGGCAGCGAATCCGAAGTTCATCCTGCTGGATGAACCGTTTGCGGGCGTAGACCCGATCTCCGTACTGGATATTAAAAAAATCATTGAGCATCTGCGTGACAGCGGGCTTGGCGTGTTGATTACCGATCATAACGTCCGCGAAACGCTTGATGTCTGTGAACGAGCCTACATCGTGAGTCAGGGCAACCTGATCGCCCACGGTTCACCGACCGATATTCTGGCCGATGAACAGGTGAAACGCGTCTATCTGGGCGAAGGTTTCCGACTCTGATAGGGTAATATTTTATCTTTGCAGTACTTATGGGACGTTAGCGCGATTTATGAAGCAAGGTTTGCAACTCAGGCTTAGCCAGCAACTGGCCATGACTCCACAGCTCCAACAGGCGATCCGCCTGTTGCAACTGTCCACGCTTGAATTGCAACAGGAAATTCAACTGGCGCTGGAAAGCAATCCGTTGCTCGAACAAACGGATCAGCACGACGAAATCGAGTCATTTGAAAAGGCAGACAGCGATTCACTGGATACCGGCGAAGCTCTTGAACAAAGAGACATGCCGGAAGAATTGCCGCTCGATGCCACCTGGGATGAAATCTACTCCGCAGGCACGCCGTCGGGCACCGGCACCGACTATCGCGATGAAGAACTGCCAATTTATCAAGGCGAAACCACGCAAACGCTTCAGGATTACCTGATGTGGCAGGTCGAGCTAACGCCGTTTTCCGACACCGACGCGGCTATCGCGACCTCTATCGTCGATGCGGTCGACAACACAGGTTACCTGACCGTACCGTTGCAGGACATTCTTGACAGCATCGGTGACGACGACGTGACGCTGGAAGAGGTTGAAGCCGTACTCAAACGCGTGCAGCGCTTCGATCCCGTTGGCGTCGCCGCTCGCGATCTGCGTGATTGTCTGCTGGTGCAGCTTTCCCAGTTCGCCGACGACACGCCACGTCTAACCGAAGCCCGCCTGATCGTCAGCGATCATCTCGATCTGTTAGCCAACCATGATTTCCGCAGCCTGATCCGCGTTACTCGTCTGAAAGAAGAGGTGCTGAAAGAAGCGCTGGCGCTGATCCAGTCGCTCGATCCCCGTCCAGGACAATCGATCAACACCGGTGAATCCGAATACGTGATTCCTGACGTGCTGGTACGTAAAGTTCAGGGGATCTGGGCCGTCGAACTGAATACCGACAGCGTTCCCCGGTTGCAGATTAACCAGCAGTATGCCGCGCTGGGTAACAGCGCGCGTAACGACAGCGACGGGCAGTTTATCCGCAGCAATCTGCAAGAAGCCCGCTGGCTCATCAAAAGCCTGGAAAGTCGCAATGACACACTGCTGAAGGTCACCCGCTGCATCGTCGAACAGCAGCAGGATTTCTTCGAGCAGGGCGAAGAATTCATGAAGCCCATGGTACTGGCAGACATCGCTCAGGCGGTGGATATGCATGAATCCACCATCTCACGCGTGACGACACAGAAGTTCCTGCACAGCCCGCGCGGCATTTTTGAGCTAAAATATTTCTTCTCCAGCCACGTTAATACCGATAGCGGCGGAGAAGCCTCGTCAACGGCAATCCGCGCGTTGGTGAAGAAGCTTATTGCAGCGGAAAACCCCGTGAAGCCACTGAGCGATAGCAAGCTTACGGCACTGCTCTCCGATCAGGGCATCATCGTGGCGCGTCGAACCGTTGCAAAATACCGAGAGTCTTTATCTATCCCACCATCAAATCAGCGTAAACAACTGGTTTGATCTCAACAGAGAAGGAAGACACTATGCAGCTCAACATTACCGGACACCACATCGATATCACTGAACCACTGCGTGATTTTGTGAATGGCAAGTTTGCCAAATTAGAGCAGTATTTTGACCGGATTAATCAGGTCAATGTGGTATTGAGGGTGGAAAAAGTTCAGCAAATTGCCGAGGCCACGCTCCACGTGAATGGCGGCGAGCTGCATGCAACCTCAGAGGCGGCAGATATGTACGCCGCGATAGATTTATTGATTGATAAGCTGGCGAGACAGCTCAATAAGCATAAAGATAAACTCAAGCAGCACTAATTTTCTTCTTTGCCATTTGGCAAAGGACAAACTCGGCCCATCCATCGGGTGGGTCGGGATCACCAGAAGTGAAAGCGTCGTTAAGTGAAAATAAAATGAACCACGATCCCGTATTGCAGCTCAGCACCGTATTACGTCCTGAGTGCACCCGAAGCACCGTCCACTGCCAGAGTAAGAAACGGGCATTGGAAATTATCAGTGAGCTGGCCGCCAGGCAGCTTAACATTCCTTCGCAGATTATCTTTGATGCCATCCTGACCCGGGAGCGGATGGGCAGCACAGGAATCGGCGGCGGCATTGCCATTCCTCACGGTAAGCTGGAAGACGATAATGCGCTGGGTGCCATCGGTGTTTTCATCCAGTTAGAGCAACCGATCGCTTTCGATGCCATTGATAATCAGGCCGTTGATCTGCTTTTTGCCTTGCTGGTTCCAGCGGAACAATGTAAAACCCATTTGCATACCCTGTCGCTTGTTGCCAAGCGGTTGGCGGATAAAACGGTTTGCCGACGCCTGCGTGCGGCGCAAAGCGATGAAGAGCTGTACCAGATTATGACGGAAGCCGGTTAAGCCGAATGGTTGTCATGTTCACGATGACGGGCGATTCGCCGTGGATTCAGAGAATGCTTGCAATCCCTGCGCTAAGCCGTCATTTTTTTAGCTATACATCACTTTTTTATAAAAACAGTGGCAATGAAAATTCGCCATCACGTTGCCAGAGGGGAGTCGTCAGATGGTGCTGATGATTGTCAGTGGTCGCTCAGGTTCAGGGAAATCTGTCGCCCTGCGCGCACTGGAAGATATGGGGTTCTACTGCGTAGATAACCTGCCAGTGGTTCTACTGCCAGAACTGGCTAATACGCTTGCAGCACGTAACATTTCCGCAGCGGTCAGCATTGACGTGCGCAATATGCCGGAATCACCCGAGATCTTCGAGCATGCCATGGAGCAACTGCCGCCAAGCTTCTCGCCTCAACTGCTGTTTCTGGATGCCGATCGCAATACGCTGATCCGTCGCTACAGCGATACCCGTCGCCTTCACCCGCTCTCCAGCAAGAATTTGTCACTGGAAAGCGCGATTGATGAAGAAAGCGACCTGCTGGAGCCGCTACGTTCACGCGCCGACCTGATTATCGACACCTCAGAGATGTCGGTACATGAACTGGCCGAAATGCTGCGTACCCGTCTGCTCGGCAAGCGAGAACGCGAGCTCACGATGGTGTTCGAATCGTTCGGCTTCAAGCACGGTATCCCTATCGATGCGGATTACGTCTTTGACGTGCGCTTCCTGCCGAATCCACATTGGGATCCGAAACTGCGCCCGATGACGGGTCTGGATAAGCCCGTTGCGTCCTTCCTCGACAGGCACACCGAAGTTCACAACTTCATCTACCAGACTCGTAGCTATCTGGAACTGTGGCTGCCGATGCTGGAAACCAATAACCGCAGCTACCTGACCGTAGCCATTGGCTGTACCGGCGGTAAACACCGCTCCGTCTACGTCGCCGAACAGCTGGCAGACTACTTCCGCTCACGCGGTAAGAACGTACAGTCTCGCCACCGTACGCTGGAAAAACGTAAACCCTCGTAAGAGTCGGCAAACCAGACCAATCAGGTAACCTATGACAGTCCAGCAAACGGTCGAAATCAAAAACAAGCTGGGCATGCACGCTCGCCCAGCCATGAAGCTGTTCGAGCTGGTGCAGAGCTTTGATGCAGAAGTAATACTGCGTAATGACAGCGGCACCGAAGCCGAAGCCAGCAGCGTGATTGCCATGCTAATGCTGGACTCGGCCAAAGGGCGACTCATCGAGGTAGAAGCGACGGGCCCGGATGAAGAACAGGCGCTTGCCGCCGTCATCGAACTGTTCGAAGCCGGGTTCGACGAGGACTAGCATTTCCTTAGCAGTCTATCTGCGAGCTTTCGTAACAAGGAGCGCTTCACTTTCCCTTCCGAACCTCCTACTATCTACCTCTATAAATCATAATATTTTCTTATACCCCCTGCTCCTTTGGGCGCGGGGGTTATTTTTATATCATCTAAAAATACCAACTGGAGAGGAGTATGACGAAACCTAACCTGACAATCAGTGAATTGGATGCAGAACGTCTGGATATGTTATTGGAGCAGCCCGCCTTTGCGGACAGTGATATCGCACAGGCGTTGAATGAGGAGCTGGATCGGGCGGACATTCTGCCTGCGGCATCGATTCCCTCACATGTCGTCACCATGAATAGTCGGGTGCGTTTCCGCGATCTGAATACCAACGAAGAGCACATCCGTACGCTGGTTTATCCGGCCGCGGTGAAGGACAGTCAAGAACCGCTGTCGGTGATGGCTCCGCTGGGTGCGGCACTATTGGGAATGCATGTGGGAAACTCGATCACCTGGCAGTTGCCAAACGGTGAAGAAACACGAATTGAAGTACTAGAACTACTCTATCAGCCAGAAGCCGCAGGCGAGTACCACCGCTAAACCAGCGAGGTGCTACTCTGCTATAAATGCGTGCTAATAAGGCATAGAGTAACAGCCGTCGGACACTGCCGACGGCGACGGTTACTCACAAAGAGCAGGCTTATTCCCCTGCGATCTTCATCTCTGGCAGCAGCACGGAACCACACTGGATATTGCTTCGGGTTTCGATATCATTCCCCACCGTCACAATATTGCGCAGCATGTCTTTCAGGTTACCCGCGATAGTAATCTCGCTGACCGGATACTGAATTTCGCCGTTTTCGACCCAGAAACCGGATGCTCCACGGGAATAATCCCCCGTCACACCGCTCACACCCTGCCCCATCAGTTCGGTCACCAGCAGGCCTTTGCCCATCTGTTTCAACATACCGTTGAAATCCAGCCCCTGTCCGGCAATCCGCCAGTTATGAATGCCACCCGCATGGCCGGTGCTCTGCATTCCCAGCTTACGCGCGGAGTAGCTTGTCATGAGCCAGGTCTGCAACACGCCCGCCTTCACAATGTCACGCGCCTGCGTCCGCACGCCTTCGCTGTCGAACGGCGTAGAGGCCAGCCCTCTCAGCAGATGCGGCTGTTCCTCAATCGTCAGCCACTCCGGCAGAATCTGCTGACCCAGCTTATCCAGCAGGAAAGTGGATTTACGATAAACGCTGCCGCCGCTGATGGCGCCAACCAAATGGCCAAACAGGCCCGTTGCCACTTCCGCAGAAAACATCACCGGAGCCTGCATGGTAGGCAGCTTACGCGGTGACAGGCGGGATAACGTGCGGCGCGCGCACTCTTCGCCCACCCATTCCGGGCTGCGCAAGTCATCCAGCGCCCGGCCGACGGTGTAGGCATAATCTCGCTCCATATCGCCATTCACTTCGGCAATCACACAGCTGGACATAGAATGACGGCTAGAGCAGTAACTTTTCAGCAGACCGTGGCTATTACCGAACACCTTAACGCCGTAGTGGCTATTAAAGCTGCCGCCTTCGGTGTTGGTAATGCGCTTATCCGCCTGTAATGCGGCCTGCTCTGCGCGAGCGGCTAATTCAATACCGCGATCCGCATCCAGCTCGGTTGGGTGGAACAGATCCAGATCCGGCGCGTCGAACGCCAGAAGATCGCGATCCGCCGGGCCAGCAAAAGGATCGACAGAGGTATAGCGAGCAATATCCAGCGCGGCCTGTACGGTACGAGCTATCGCATCTGGACTGAGATCGGTAGACGATGCGCTGCCTTTACGCTGTTGGTGATAAACCGTAATGCCCAACGCGCCATCGCTGTTGAATTCAACATTTTCAACATCACCATAACGGGTACTGACGCTAATGCCCGTCGTTTTTGACACCGCGACTTCTGCCGCATCAGAACCGGCACGCGCCAGTTCCAGCGCCTGAGCAACCGCGAGTTCCAGCGCTTTACGCTGCTCTGCAACCTGAGTAGTTATCGTCATTGTTCTGCCATAATGAGTGGAAGAAAGCTCACCATCATCATCCCCGCAACGAGCACAAAAGGGGCGTATACTCTCTATACTTCGCGCAGCCAACACGTAGGTAACGTGAAGTATGGGGAGCATAAAATGGTGTAGCATAATGCTTTCTAGTCTAACAGGATCTACGGACAATTTCGCACAAAGCCCAAACCTGTTAGTATCAGCCTCTTTTTTCTGGTGGGCACGCTGTTCACCATCCCGGAGCCGCTACGCGTAGCGTTAAGAATTGCTCCTGGACACTTTTTAGGAGCCAACCATGAAGCAAAAGTACGAAGACTGGCTGAATGACGTCCCAGATAACCAAGAAGACGACGAAGATGATGAAATTATCTGGGTCAGCAAAAGTGAAATAAAGCGCGATGCCGAAGCGCTGAAAGATCTCGGCGCGGAGCTGGTCGATCTGGGCAAAAACGCGCTGGAAAAGATCCCGTTGGATGACGATCTGCGTGCGGCGGTGGAACTGGCTCAGCGGATCAAGAAAGAAGGTCGCCGCCGTCAGCTACAGCTGATTGGTAAAATGCTGCGCGCCCGCGATCCAGAACCGATCCAAACCGCGCTGGATAAGCTGAACAACCGTCATAATCAGCAGGTAGCGTTATTCCACAAACTGGAACAGCTGCGCGACCGTCTGATTGAAGAGGGTGACGATGTGGTTCCCGATATTCTGGCGCTGTATCCTCACGCTGACCGTCAGCAGTTACGTTCTCTGGTGCGCAATGCGCAGAAAGAGAAAGCGACGAATAAGCCGCCAAAATCCGCCCGCCAGATCTTCCAGTATCTGCGCGAACTGGCTGAAACCACAGACTAATGGCAATCGTGGGATGAGGAGTCTGACTCACTCATCCCACGTATTACCTATCTTGTTTTCCGGTATTCAATCGGATTCGATCAATGCCGATCGCAACATCCCTTCAGATCACAACCCGCCCAAATGCCAGGTTTTCACTTCCAGAAACTCGTCCAGCCCCAGAACCGAGCCTTCGCGACCTAATCCTGACTCTTTCACACCGCCGAAGGGAGCTAATTCGGTTGAAACCGCGCATTCGTTAATACCAATCATGCCGCTCTCCAGCGCTTCAGCCACGCGGAACACACGCTGCAAATTCTGGCTGTAGAAGTAGGCGGCCAGCCCAAACGGCGTATTGTTGGCGCGCTGAATCACCTCTTCTTCCGTTTTGAAGCGGAAACAGGGAGCAACCGGACCAAACGTTTCTTCCTGCGCCAGCAGCATCGCTTCGTTAGCATCAACAATCACCGTTGGCTCAAAGAAGCTATGGCCCAGCTTGTGCCGTTTACCACCGACAACCGCCTTGCCTCCCTTTTCCACCGCGTCATTGACGTGCTTTTCCACCTTCTCGACCGCAGCATCATCAATCAGCGGACCGAGCACGACGCCGTCATCCATACCGTTGCCGACCTTCAGCTTCTTCACTTCTTCTGCGAGCAGAGAGACAAACTCATCGTAGACGCCGTCCTGAATATAAAACCGGTTGGCGCTAACACAAACCTGACCTGCGTTACGGAAACGGTTAGCTATCGCACCTTTTACTGCGGCCTGAATATCTGCGTCATCAAACACGATATAAGGCGCGTTGCCGCCCAGCTCCATCGACACTTTCTTCATAGTCTCTGCGGCATTGCGCACCAGCGTTTTCCCTACTTCAGTCGAACCAGTGAAGGAAATTTTGCGCACTTTATCGCTCGCCATGACGGTATCGCTGATCGCCTGCGTGTCGCCCGCCACGCCGTTGAGTACACCATCCGGCACACCCGCCTGCTGTGCCAATGCCAACAGCGCAAACGCAGACAGCGGCGTGTTGTTGGCGGGTTTTATCACACCGGTACATCCTGCGGCTAGCGCCGGCCCCAGCTTACGCGTCAGCATCGCCAGCGGGAAATTCCACGGTGTAATGGCGACAACGACGCCAACGGGTTCACGCGTGGCGTAAATCTTCGATCCGGGTTTCGCAGGCGGAATAATCTCACCGTTCGCACGCTTGCCCTGCTCAGCAAACCACTGAATGAAATTCGCCGCGTAGACGACTTCACCTTCGGCTTCCTCCACGGGCTTACCCTGCTCGGCGGTCATCAGCTCCGCCAGATAACGTTTATTTTCCAGAATCAGTTCGTACCAGCGATACAGAATTTCAGAACGTTCTTTCGCGGTTTTACGCTTCCAGGCAGGAAACGCGGCATACGCGGCGTCAATCGCCGCCTGCGTCTCTTTCTTTCCCGCTTTCGCCACGCTGGCAATCGACTCGCCCGTCGCCGGATTCACGACCTCAAAGGTAGCGCCGCTCTGCTGCCATTTCCCCGCAGCAAAGTAGCCCGTTTTAAACAGTTCATGATCCTGCAAGTTTTGTCCTGACATCGTGTTACCTCCTGAAAAGGGTCATATTCCATGACGTTATGAGGGAAGCTATAGATCATTCAGTATAGAAGTGATGGGCGAGAGCTGCGGTACTCTCGGATTAATCGTCAGAGTTACCGATCCACCTCGCCCACTGAGGTTAGTTGCTCAGCGCATGCTGATAATCACGCAGGATCCCAGTTAATCGCCCTACAGGCGCTGTCACGCTCGGCGGTAGTTGCTGTTCTGTCAGCATCTGCTGATAGCGTTCAAGCTCGTCCAACAGCTGCGTGAAATAGCGGCTGCGAGTGCTATCGCGTCGGGCCGAAATCACCTGCTCCGCCGTTGCACGAATCTGGCGATGAAAGGCAGAGAGCACCGCGTTTTGCGGAATATCCAGCGTTCTCAGACGCTGGTGCATGATGATCAGCCACAGTGCGAGGCGATATTTGGCAATATCGTCAGGGAAGCGGTTCAGCAGCAGGAACAGCTGTTGATACAGCGCAGGCAGGTGGTTTTCTTTGCGACGCGCTGTGTTGGTCGTCAGCGCCGAGACCGCGCCATACACAAAGCGGTTCAGCAGCGTTCTTCCCGTGTGTGCTTTGGTGTTATCCCGGATCAACAGGATCACCATCAACGCCAGAAAACAACCGATGATCTGGCCGATCGCACTATCCAGAAACTGACTGACGTTGAACGTCATCGGGTTATCTAATACCAGAATATTGATCGTACTGGCCAATGCACCCAGTGAGCCGAGTCGACGTTTTTGCACTTCAAGGCCGAGGAAGAAGGCCATTGCTCCCAGACTCAGGCATAGCAACAGCATACTTTGTTGCGTTGACGGCATGATAAACATAAACATCAACGCCCCCAGCGGCAGCGCGTAGATCGTCCCGAAAAGAAAATCCTTCGCCATCATCTGCGGGTTCGGCAACCGCATGGCAAGCGACGTCACCACCGCAATCATCACCATACACACGCTGCCAGAGGTCCAGCCCGTGCTCAGCCAAAATAGGCAGCCCAGCGCCGTCGCCACGCCAGTGCGTAAGCCATTAATCATGGCGTGATGCGTTTCGGCCGATGGCACTTTAATTTCCACCTCGCTGTTAAGCACGTCGGCTTCAATCGTATTGATACGCCCGTTGGTCTGCACGCCCTTCGCCAACAGCAGGTAGCGCGTCGCCGCTCCGACCCAACTGATCAGCATCGGCGGCACGTCACGGCTGTCCGCCGCAATCAGGTGGCGCAATGCTTTCACACGGCAATGCACATCGCGAAACGACTCAACAGGCTGATCCAATACCAGTTTCAGGCTGCTTTTTACGGGAGTCGGGGCGTCCTGCAAAATCAGGTAGGTTTCACACGCCTGTGTAATCATCGTGAGCGATTGCGTATGCAACGACGTTAAGCGGCGATTGCTGTTCTGCCAGCGCGAGGACTCCAACATCAGGCTGCTGCGCATGCCGTTTAGCGCGGTTGTTTTGCGCACCAATGCGTGCCATGCCGCGTCTATCGCGTCTTTCTCCGCCCCGCTCATGCAGAGTTGCAGTAACCGATACTGATCCACCAATAGTTCACCGATACTGCGGTCAACGTCCTGCTTGATCGAGCGCGGCGAGAACAGTAAATCCGCCAGAATCGCACAGACGATGCCCAACACAATCTCGCTACAGCGTTCCACGGCAAACTGCGGCGTCAGCAGCGGTGTACCCTGCGTCGACACAATAATAATCAGTGCGGTATAGCCCGCCAGACCGAACACATAGGCGTTTTCGACTTTAACCAGCGAGGAAACCCAGGTGCAGAAGCCCGCCCAAATACAACACAGCATCAACATCACAACCGGTGCGCGAACGGTAGCAATAATGATGATAAGTGCGCCGATACAGCCGATAAAGGTGCCGACAACACGTAGCATGCCACGGTGGCGAATGGCACCAGAAAATGGCTCACCGCCCGCAGCAAACGCCGGACCAGCAGCGACAATCGCCGCCGTCAGCACCGACCAGCGCGGCGTTTCCAACTGGAGATGGAACCCCAGAAACAGGGACAGCACGATCGCGAAGCTCAGCTTGAAAGCGAAGCGCAAGCGTGCAAACTGTGGCGTCGTAAAGAACATAGGGCCTGTTAGCGACGTAGTTTTCATCATCGCCTCACTTAGCCGAACTCACGCAGACGATACAGGAGACGAATGAGCGGCGAAGGCGCTTTATCATTGTTGACCTGCTCACCGGTGATCACCACGGTGGCCGTGGTGCCAGCCGGGTAGAGGTCGCCCATTTGGCGATCGAGGCGAATTTTTACCGGCACACGCTGCGCCAGACGCACCCACTCCAGATTGGAATCCACGTTCGCCAGGCCTTTACTGTTCGCGCTGTTACTGTTGTTATTCACCCCAGCCGCCACGCTATCAACCGTGCCGTAAAATATCTTTTCGCTACCCAGCGGCGTAATTTCAACACGGTAGCCACGACGCACGCCTTCAAGCTTGGTTTCTTCCATGTACGCCAGCAGATAGAACGAATCCTTCTTCACCAGCGCTACCGCCGTGTTACCTCGTTCAATGAACTCACCGCTCTGCACATGCAGATTGGTCACCCAGCCGTCGGCAGGGGCGCGTACCACGGTGCGTTCCAGCTCCAGTTGCGCCAGTGACAATACCGCCTGCGCTTTAGCAAGCTGGTGCGTGGCGGTTTCCAATGCATTACTGGACTGATCGATATTTTCCTGTGACATCGCACTGATGCCCAGTCGCGCCCGACGTCCTGATTCCCGACGTTTTTCCGTCACCAGCGCCTGATAGTAGGCAACATCGGCTTCCGCCTGCGCCACGGCCTGATGGTAGCGCGGCTGATCGATGACAAACAGCACGTCACCTTTGTTCACCAGCTGATTGTCCGTCACGCGAACATCGCTCAGTAACCCGCTGACGTCCGGCGCGATTGCCACGACATCCGCCGTAAATTTGGCATCACGCGTCCAGGGCGATTCGGTATAGAACGCCCAGACACGAAAAATGGCCACAATCGCACACAGTACAATCACCAGCGTAATGGCCACGCGGCTCAGTTTTTTGATCAGCACGGCCTGCTGTCTAAACAAGGGTAAAAAGAACGCTTTCACAGACACCTCACAGACCGTAACGGAACAGTAAATAAAACAGACAGCAGAACAGCGCGCTGTTAAACAGCGCAGGATGCCAGACAAAGTCATAGATCCCCGTCGGTTGCAGCAGGCGATTCACGACAAAAAACAGGGTCAGCGATACCAGCAAGATAAAAAATACGGGGGGAAATGACAGCCCGAACAACACCATAACCGGGAGTGAACTCATCCTCTTTTCCTTTTTCTATTAGAGAGCGGTAACGAGCAGGTGCGCTACCGAGTGGTAAATTATGTCGTCTGGCGCGGCCTTTCAGCACCGACAACAGAGCCTCATCCCGCAGGCGAGTAGCCAACGGATGGAATAGCGTTAAACTGATGAATAGCGATGTCAGCAAGGACTGACTAACGATGGGAAATCAGCGTATTACTCTAATTGAGTAAATAAACACAATCATTGAATGGCTCTGTTCTGCCCAGAACCACCGGATAGGCTATATTATGGATGCTTATTATCACCTTATCTACATAGTGTGATCTAAATCACTTTTAAGCCAGAGTGAATAATGGAAAGACTAAAGAGTATGTCGGTGTTTGCCCGCGTAGTGGAATTTGGTTCTTTTACCGCTGCAGCCCGTCAGTTACAGATGAGCGTATCCGCCGTCAGCCAGACCGTTACCAAGCTTGAAGATGAGCTACAGATTAAGCTGCTTAATCGCAGTACGCGCAGCATTGGTTTGACCGAAGCCGGGAAAATTTACTACCACGGCTGTCGCCGGATGCTACATGAGGCGCATGAGGTCCATGAGCAGCTTTATGCCTTCAACAACACGCCGATCGGCACGCTGCGCATCGGCAGTTCTTCTACGATGGCGCAGAATGTATTGTCCACCATGACTGCCGCCATGCTGAAGGAATATCCTGGTTTGTCCGTCAATCTGGTCACCGGAATTCCCGCTCCCGATCTGATTGCCGACGGGCTGGATATCGTTATCCGCGTCGGCGCGCTACAGGATTCCAGCCTGTTCTCGAAACGCTTAGGCTCGATGCCGATGGTGGTCTGTGCCGCAAAAAGCTATCTGGTACAGCACGGCACGCCGGATAAACCGGCAGATATGGTGAATTTTTCCTGGCTGGAATACAGCGTACGGCCCGACAGCGAATTCGAGCTGATCGCTCCGGAAGGCATTTCGACCCGTGTCACGCCACAAGGGCGCTTTGTCACTAACGACCCACAAACGCTGGTGCGTTGGCTTAAGACCGGCGCGGGTATCGCGTACGTGCCGCTCATGTGGGTGGTCGACGAAATTAACCGCGGTGAAATCGAGATTCTGTTCAACCGCTACCACTCCGATCCGCGCCCGGTCTACGCGCTCTACACCCGCAAAGACAACCTGCCGCTGAAAGTACAAGTCTGCATTAACTACATGACGGAATACTTCAAAAACGTCGCCCTGACATATCAGGGCTATCGGCAGGATCATAGCGAGGAAAAAAGGTAGGCTTTGCAAAGAGGAAAATGCGAGGCGTTTCCCTCTTTCATACAAAATACATCCCGATCCCACCATCCTTGCGTTATATCTCTTCCCTTCGTTCAGGAAAGCAAAATCACATGGATAACGTACGAATAAATTCGTACAATATAGGTGAGAAATGGGATTCAAGGATGCCAAAAAGCAGCTTATTGTCTGTTTGCAGTCAGGTAATGTGCTGCATGAAGCCATAGGGAATATCAGCACGAAGAATTTTCTGGCAACCGGACAAACATCAATAACAGAACTCATTGATATTATTTATCAATCTGCCGGGCCATCTTACTCCTCTTCACCCCACCATTTTGCAGCGCATATTGATGCTCATATCATCCGTTGCCGCTATCGGGGAATACCGTGGTATATCAAATGGTATTTTACCGAGCCGGATTGTGTCTTTATTAGCGTCCACCATTGAGGCGATGACATGAAAATTTTCAAAGTCGGCGATACACAAGCTGCTCTCTGTAACACATGCCAGTCACTTGAAACTGCGACGTTTCGACTTAAAGACGTCCCGTTCAGCGATAATAGCGGCGTGGTGAGACAGGTTTTGGTTGGGGTTTGTGAACGCTGCGGAAATGTTGCCATCATCCCCCATCAATCGACCCCCATGATTAAGAAAGCGCTGGATGTGCAGCGTAAAGCACTGGAAAGTCGAGTGCCCGCGCACATGATAGACATCCTGAATCTGGCAAGTTGCGAATTAGGTGGGGAGCCCGATTTTATTCCCACGCTGATGAAATATTATCTGCACACGCTGGCAGCTGACCACGCAGCGGCAAAAGATATCCCGCGTTTTCTACAAAGTGATTTGGCAAAAGGAAAATCCGAGAAACGTCTTTCGCTTAAAGGCAGGCATGTCGCGACAGATATTGATGCACTAAAAGCCGCGACAAACATCTCCAGCACCACAGATCTGTTAAAAGGCATTGTTCTCAAGATTAAGGAAGACGTTTTGGTACAGCGGGATGAAATACACATCAAGCAGCTCAAATCGATTATTGCCGCGGTGTCCTGATTGTGTGTTCCGCTATATAGCAACCCCTGAAAAAAACCGCGCTAATAAAGCGCGGTCTTAAAGGAACTCAGGACTCAGAGCAAATTACGCAGTGCCGCCGACAGTCAGGCTTTCCAGCTTCAACGTAGGCTGACCCACGCCGACAGGCAGACTTTGCCCCTCTTTGCCGCACACGCCGACGCCTTTATCCAGCGCCAGATCGTTGCCGACCATCGAGATCTGCTGCATCGCTTCAATGCCGGAGCCAATCAGCGTGGCACCTTTGACTGGTGTGGTGATACGACCTTTTTCGATCAGGTAGGCTTCGGATGTCGAGAAGACGAACTTGCCAGAGGTAATATCGACCTGACCGCCGCCAAAGTTTGGCGCATACAGGCCGTATTCGACGCTGGAGATAATCTCTTCCGGCGTGGATTTCCCGGCCAGCATATAGGTGTTCGTCATACGCGGCATCGGCAGATGCGCATAAGATTCGCGACGACCGTTGCCCGTTGGCGCAACGCCCATCAGACGCGCATTCAGCTTGTCCTGCATGTAGCCTTTCAGAATACCGTTTTCGATCAGGACATTGTATTGCCCCGGAACGCCTTCATCATCCATCGAGAGCGAACCACGACGCCCGGTCAGCGTGCCGTCGTCCACCACCGTACACAGCTCTGACGCAACGAGTTTCCCCATCTGCCCGCTGAATACTGACGTACCGCGACGGTTAAAATCACCTTCCAGACCATGACCAACGGCTTCATGCAGTAGCACGCCCGGCCAGCCAGCGCCCAACACCACAGGCATTGGCCCGGCAGGAGCGGCCACCGCCGACAGGTTAACCAGCGCCATCCGCACGGCTTCTTTTGCCCAGGCGTCGACGCGTGCTTCGCCGTCAGCTACTTCCCAGAAATAGTCATAGCCGCCACGCATGCCGCCGCCGCTGGAACCGCGTTCACGTTTACCCTCAGATTCGACCAACACGCTGATCGACAAGCGAACCAGCGGGCGTACATCCGCCGCCAGCGTACCGTCCGTCGCTGCCACCAGCACCAGCTCATACACGCCGGTCAGGCTGGCTGACACTTCCTGTACGCGCGCATCTGCGGCACGCGCGACCGTGTCGGCACGCTGCAACAGCGCAATTTTGTCCTCACGCGTCAGGCTATCCAGCGGGTTCAACGTGGGATAAAGCGCATTATGCGATACCGCTCCCAACGTGTGCGCAGTCCCTGTGCCTTGTTCCCGCACAATGCTGCGTGCAGCCTGCGCGCTCTGATGCAATGCGTTCAGCGTGATCTGATCGGCATAAGCAAACCCGGTCTTTTCACCGTCAATCGCACGGATACCCACGCCCTGATCGATATTGTAAGAACCGTCTTTAATGATGCGATCTTCCAGTACCCAGGACTCATGGTAGCTGGACTGGAAATAGAGATCGGCATAGTCCAGTCGACGCTCATTAAGCGACCCCAGCACAGCGGCAAGATCGTCAAGATTCAATTTGTTGGCGGTGAGTAACTGCTCACTGACAAACGAAAGGCTCATAGTTTTTCACTCTTTATCAGATAATCGGCTGAGTACGCTGCGCTGCCCCAACGGCATTATTCGCCTTTCTTCTTGTTCGGCTCACGCAGCACTTCCTGAATCTTTGGCTGATCGAGGCTACCGGAAATCTGGTAGCGAATCAGCGAAATCTTGTTCCATAGCGGTGCCAACACTTTACTGGCAGCAAACACCGCGGCCCCGACAACCGGGTTAACGGCAAATGCGGTCGCCACCCCCACCGTCGCGGAAATTTCCGGGGCGATAACCGCTTCCATATTGACCTGTCGTTTAGCGAGATCGAGATCGCCTTTTATCGCGATATCGGCCTCCAGCCCGTCGACCAACATATCATCAGTATGCAACACGCCGTCTTTAATCCATGCCGTGTTGCGAATCGAGTCGAAGTAAAATCCGCGACCAAACGTATCGCTAAAATCGAACCGCAGCTTACGCATCAGCGCATCGAAGCTCAATAAACGCAGCAATTGACCCGCCTGACCCGCGCCCACTTCGGCAATTTCACCTTTACCAATGCGCGTGTGCAATATTCCGCTCAGGCTGGCAATATCCGGTGCCCAAGGGGTACCGCGCCAGTACAGATCGTAGTCCACATCGAAAGAACCGGCCTTCAACGGTGAATCAACGCCAAACCAGTTAGCGTTCTGTTCCAGACTATCTCCCGTCAGACGGCCTTTTAGCGCCGTCCGCACGCCTTCCGCGTTTTCCTGCCAGGAACCGTTTACCGTCAGACGGGCTTTGCCCGTATCAATGATACCGTCTGCCAGCGTTAATTTTTCCTTTTCTGGCAGCAGCGTCCCCTGAATACGTCCCATATTCTGCCCGATAATCCAGCACTGCCGACAGTTAACCGCCAGCGACGGCCAGTCTTCAAAGCTGATACTCGGGTCGTTTAGCGGTGATTTTTTCTCTGCTAATGCCACCGGGTTGGTCGCTTCATTCCCTTTCCACTGAGGATTGTAGTAGAGATAATTGATGTCGCTGCGCCACATGCCACGATTGGGTATCTCAACCGTTCCGTCAATTTCGCGTCCTTTTGCCTGCACTTCACTGCCAGCAAGCGTATTTTTACGCGTGATTTCCAGATCGTGCCACTGTTGTCCCAGCAGCTGTAGCTCAGGCGTCCGCAGCGTCACCGCTTCAGGAAAACGGAAAGTGCTATGCGCTTTTTTCCCTTCCGCCGATGTCGAGGTTCGCAGCGAAGGCAGAAGCCCCAGCCAGCTTTCAGCATCCAGCGGCGGAAGATCGAGCACCAGCGAGGAATCTTCTGGCAATGCAGGTGCCACCGTTGCCCCGTTCTGCCAGCTTGCCCGCGCCAGCGTCACGGTATCGCCTTTCAGCAGCCATTGGCTATTGAAGTGGTTATCCTTACCCAGTCGTCCCTGCATCGCGAAACCATTCAGGTTACCGCTGGCTTTTACCTCCAGCGGCAGGCTCTCGTCAGCGGGTTTACTTAGCGGGTTAGGTAAGTGACTACTTACTTTATTGAGATCAGCCTGTACATCAACATCATACGTTGTTTTACCGGAATACGGCAGGTTGACGGCTACCGTACTCTTCCAGCCAGCCGTGCCGGACAGGGCTTTGCTTGCCGATGCCGGTAAACCGGGCAAGAGCGCAGGCTGCCAGTCGCCCTGCAAGCCAACATTCACCAGAAAAGCCTTCGCTTGCTCTTCCGTCGTGAAATTGACCGTCATCGGCTGATTCATCCAGTTCGCCTGAAGCGTGTCACTGCGTAAGTTGCCGTTTTCATAGCGGAACTTACCGGTGAGATTCTTAATCGTGGTATCCAGCGGCTTGATGTAGAGGCTGTTATTGTTCAGCGCGATATCACCACTGGCGCGGACATCATCACCAGCAAGCGGAATATCCAGATGCAGTGTGCCTTTCACCGGCCCGCCAATTTTCAGCTCATCTAGCGCCGCACCCAGCGAGGATTTCAGCGGCGTCTGATTAAAATAGTTCCCCACTTCCGGCCCCGGGCCGTCCAGTTCACCATCGACGAGCAGCATCTCTTTTTCATAATCGGGAATGACCGCGCTAATGTTTTTGCCTTCCACCTTGCCCAGCCAGGTTTGCGGTGCAAACATCCACAGGCCGTTGTTGGCAAAGTCCAGATTGATATCCAGCGGCGTCAGCGCAGGCCAGCCCGGCTGAAATTCGAAGGTGGCCTCTTTAACCGGCACCCAGACTTCAAACTGGCCTTCGTTGTGCGTATACGGGAAATGCTGCGGATTCCCAGCAAAGATCAGCGTGGCGTTATCGACACGGCCGCCTTTCAGCGCACCGCTCAGATAGTCCACCAGCTCGGTGCCCATAAACAGTTCAGGATAATAGCGCCAGGCATCCGCCGCATCGGTCAGCCGAATGCCCGCCAGAATATCCAGCTTCGGCTCCTGCTTAGCGGGCTGTTCATAGCGGAAATCGCCGTTAGCCCATAACGATTTCGCCTGCACATCCAGCCCGTGACTCCAGAGCGCCAGACCCTGTGCATCATTACGCCAGTCAATCGTGCCGCTGGCCTGCTTGATTTCCAGCGGCGCACGGAACATATCCACATAGGGCAGCGTGCTCTGTTTTAATTCGACGCTGACCTGACCACGCTCGGCGCTGCCGCGGGCAGAACCAGAGAAATGATCGACCCCCGGCAGTAATTTCCACTGCTTCCAGCTCACATCCTGCCAGTTGGCCTGAAAGCGGGTTCGCTCCGGTTGTTGCAGAGGGATATCGACAACAACGGTATTCAGTGTGCCCGTCGGTTGCAGTTCATCCCAGCGCGCTTTCAATTCTGGGGTCGTCCCGGACAGCAATGGGAGCAGCGTACTGACCCGCTCCAGCGCCAGATTGCTGGCTCGAACGCGCAGCGCTTCCTGTCGATCGGGCCCTAACATGTGTTCATTCTTTGGCAGCCAGAGAGCAGAGAGCTGACCTTTCGGCCAGGCAACACCATCCGTTGCCAGATTCAACTCAGGCACATCGACCTGCCAGCCATTTTCCTGACGACTGACGTGCAGCGTCATGTCATCCACATTCAGGCGATGCGCATCGCTGCCTTCACCCCAATTGGCCGTTCCGTGATTGAGGAACACATCACCGCTGTGGATATCGCCGTCACGGACGTTCAACCAGGCTGCCAGACTAAAATCGGCACTTTCCAGCCCGGTCGTGTTTTTCATCCAGCGGCTGAGCCAGGGCTTCATATCGATATTGTCAGCCTGCAGGTAGAACGTGCCGTTGCTGAGCAACCCCTGATCGTCGTGCAAGTCCATACGCATCTGCACGACGCCGTGCTGACCATTAAAACTCGACAGGCTGATCAAGCCTTCTGCCCGGTGGCGCTTCTCGGAATTCAGCCAGGTCAGTTGCGGGATGCTCAGCTCCGCGCGGGAACCGGAAGGGGTAAGAAAGGTAATGTGGCTATCACGCAGGTCAAAGTGGTCAAACTGACGCAGGAAAAGATCGCTGACCTTCCCTGACTCCAGCAGTTTGCTATCCTGCTGCTGCCCGGTAAATTGGCTATTAATATCCAGTTTTAATTGGTGAAACGTGAGATCGCGAAACTGCCAGCGCCCGTGCAGCAGCGACTGCCACACATCCAGCGCCAGCGTAATGCGGTCAACCTGCCAGTCCGATTCCGGCAGGGACGTGCGAAGCTTTTCAATTTCCAGCGTGGGGCCAAAGGACTCCCAGCGCCCCGTCATCGAGCCGATTTCTAACGGAACACCGGCAGCAGACTGCGCCCAGGCCACCAGCTGTGGCCGGAAGTGATCGAGCTGTGGCAGCACCAGTCTTAAGCCGCTGACTAACAGCGCTACCATCACGACAAGAGTGGCACCCGTGATGATGAGTATTCCGGGCAGTCGCCTCACTAATTTCTCCTTCTTTCGTCGCCGACGACGAGCGCACGAATTTACATCATGACAACGTCAAACTGCTCCTGGCTATACAGGGGTTCGATTTGTACTTTGACCTGTTTGCCGACGAAAATCTCAACCTCAGCTAACGCGTGCGACTCTTCACTTCTCAGCGCTTCCCCGACTGCCGGTGAGGCATAGACCAGGAAACGATCGGTGTCATAAGCGTGGTGGACACGCACGATTTCACGCATGATTTCATAGCAGACGCTTTCTACCGTCTTCACCGTGCCACGCCCATGACACGTCGGGCATTCATGACACAGCACGTGTTCGATACTCTCACGCGTGCGTTTGCGCGTCATCTCTACTAATCCTAGTTGAGAGAAGCCGCTAATACTGGTTTTGACCCGATCTTTACTCAGCGCCTGCTCAAGGGAATGCAGCACCCGCCGACGGTGATCCTCATTATTCATATCGATGAAGTCGATAATGATGATGCCACCGAGGTTACGCAGACGCAGCTGTCGTGCAATCGCCTGCGTCGCTTCCGTATTGGTATTGAAAATGGTTTCATCCAGATTGCGGTGGCCGACGAATGCTCCCGTGTTGATGTCGACGGTCGTCATCGCTTCGGTCTGATCGATGATCAAATAGCCACCGGATTTCAGTTCAACCTTTCTGTCCAGCGAGCGCTGAATCTCATTTTCCACGTCAAACAGGTCAAAAATAGGCTGTTTACCCGCATAGTGTTCAAGTTTGCGGGTCATCTCCGGGATGTATTCGCCGGTAAATTCCAGCAGCGCTTCATACGTCAGTCGGGAGTCAATCCGAATGCGATCCAACGCGGCACCCGCAAAATCACGCAAAATTCGATGGGCGAGCGCCACTTCACCGTAGAGCTTACATTTGGTCTGGTTGCGCTTTTTACGCTCCATCACCTTGCCCCACAGACGCTTCAGGAACGCCGCATCCTGCGAGAGCTCTTCTTCACCAACGCCTTCCGCAGCGGTACGAATGATGAAACCACCGTCATCATCGCAATACTCTGCGACCGTTTTCTTTAAGCGCTCGCGTTCCGCTTCGCTCTCAATCCGCTGCGACACGCCAACGTGCGATGCGCCGGGCATAAACACCAGATAGCGCGACGGCAGCGTGATATCGGTCGTCAGACGTGCGCCTTTGGTTCCCAGCGGGTCTTTGACCACCTGCACCATGAGATCCTGCCCCTGGCGCACCAGTTCAGCGATATCACGGACGTGAAAATTCTTCTGTTCATCACCAGCAACGCATTCGGTGTGCGGCATGATATCGGACGCGTGCAGGAATGCCGCTTTATCCAGACCGATATCCACAAACGCCGCCTGCATGCCCGGCAGGACGCGACTCACGCGGCCTTTATAAATGTTGCCGACAATGCCGCGCTTCGCATCACGCTCAATATGAATTTCTTGCAGAATGCCGCCGTCGATATAGGCAACGCGCGTTTCTGACGGTGTAACGTTTACCAGTAACTCAGCAGTCATGTTTTCCTCTTGCACTCCGCAACGCAGCAAAATTACTGAATAGCTCATGGGTTTCTACCAGCGGCAGCCCAACCACCGCGTAATAGCTCCCGTTAAGCGACCGGACAAAGCATCCACCTTTGCCCTGAATACCGTAAGCCCCGGCTTTATCCATCGGTTCGCCACTGGCGATATACCGTTCGATATCCTGCTGCGAGAGCGGACGGAAGACGACATCGGTTACTACCAGACAGCTCAATACATCGTCTTTATCTGCCAGCGCGACGGCTGTCATCACCTGATGTGGTTTTCCGGACAGCTGCCTCAGCATCTCTGCCGCATGGGCTTCATCCTGTGGTTTTTCCAATACCTGACCGTTCAGTACCACAATGGTGTCGGCACCCAGAACCGGTAAATCAGACGGTGCCGCCACGACACCCGCGGCCGCTTTCTCATGTGCCAGACGCCGGACATAAACTTCCGCTGCCTCCTCCGGTAACCGCTGTTCTTCCACCGCGACATTCAGTACAGAAAAAGGAATATCGAGCTGCGTGAGCAGTTCGCGACGGCGGGGAGAGGCGGATGCCAGATAAAGCTGAGTCATGAATCACCTTATTGCACAGTAAACTGACGACGAATTTTACGCATCAGCAGGAACAGCCACGGCCAGAGTACGCCATCAACGACGCTATTCCAGAATGTTTCCGGTCGGAAAGAGACATTAATAACTAAAAATTCTGCCCAGAATACCGTGAGGTCCATCAGCAGCGACAACAACATGACGATTAACGCCTGCTGCCAGAGCGCCATATTTCGGAATAGCTGGAATTTAAAGGCGACCAGATAAGCCACAATGCTCAACGCCAGCGCCCGTACTCCCAGTGTAGACCCAAGAATCAAGTCCATAATCAGACCTAATATAAATCCTGTGCCGACATTCACCCGATGTGGCAATGCCATCACCCAATAAATGAGAAACAGCGTCAGCCAGGAGGGGCGAAACATGTAGATTTCATCCGGCCACGGCATAATCTGCAAAACCATAGCGATCAGAAAAGAAAGCCAGATAATCCAGTTGCCATGCCTGCGATAACGATTCATTGGCGGCCTCTTTGCGGCTCGGCGGTGGGCGCAGCGGTATCAGGAGGAAGCGGGGGTCCCATGTCATCAGGCGACGGTAAAACCTGCGGCATCATCTGCATCAGACGTTCATTGGCAACCCGATGGACTTCCGCTGGCGGCAACGCTGTATTGGAGTTATTTTCCACGCCCCACAGTAAGAGCAGATAGCGCAGACGCTGTAGCCCCGCAGTCGGACGTGCCTGAATAATCGTATAGGCTCGCTGTGTATCGGCCTTGACCGATGACACAACACCAACGGGATACCCTTCGGGGAAGCGACCGCCCAGACCCGATGTGACCAGTACGTCACCTACTCGGATATCGGTATTGTTAGGCAAGTGTTCGAGTTGCAGATCGTCGGCGCAGCCATTGCCGGCAGCAATCACGCGGATATCATTGCGTAGCACCTGAATCGGCAACGCGTGGGAAACATCACAAATCAACAAAACCCGGCTGGTAAACTGACCAACCGCCACAACCTGACCCACCACGCCTTTATCGCTGATGACCGGTTGCCCTTCATACACGCCGTTCGCCTGACCTTTATCAATCACCACCTGATCGCTATAAGGGTCGGTTCCGGCGGACATCACCTGCGTCACCATCTTCTGCTCATCCTGACGCAGCGGTGAGCCAAGCAGTTCACGTAAGCGCGCATTTTCCTGCTTGAACTGGCCTAGTAGCAACAGGTCACTGTTTTTCATCAACAGTTCCTGACGCAGCGCGGTATTTTCAAGGGCTAATTGCTCACGGGTTGCCAGTGAGGCAGACATATTGTCCAGAACCTGACGGGGCCCATTCGCCAGAAAATAGAATGGACTGACGGAGGTGTCCATGTACGTTCTGATTTTGACGAACGAACCGAGCCGACTGTCCGCAACGATCACGACAATCGCGGTAACGACAGCAAGAAAAAGTCGTAATTGCAGGGAAGGCCCCCTGCTAAAAAGCGGCTTCATAAAATTTGCGTATTCCTCGACAGCAACCTCAAATCGCCCCTGGCGATTTTTAACGTCACAAAGCGGTGCCCCATAGGGCGAATTTCATTGCTCAGACAAATAAAAAAGGGGTAACCACGAAAGATGAAAAACGCAGGCGTTCATCCATCCGGTCCCCCCTTTTCCAGACAGGATTACTCCTCGCTGAACAAATCGCCACCGTGCATGTCGATCATTTCCAGCGCCTTGCCGCCACCACGGGCAACACAGGTCAGCGGATCTTCAGCTACCACAACCGGAATACCGGTTTCTTCCATCAGCAAACGATCCAGGTTACGCAGCAGCGCACCGCCGCCGGTTAACACCATACCGCGCTCGGAAATGTCGGAGGCCAGTTCAGGTGGACACTGTTCCAACGCCGCCATGACCGCACTGACGATACCCGTCAACGGCTCTTGCAGCGCTTCCAGAATTTCGTTGGAGTTCAGCGTGAACCCACGCGGTACACCTTCAGCAAGGTTACGGCCGCGCACTTCAATCTCAAGCACTTCGTCACCCGGATAAGCGGAGCCGATTTCATGCTTGATACGTTCTGCCGTCGCTTCACCAATCAGTGAACCGTAGTTACGACGAACGTAGTTGATGATCGCTTCATCAAAGCGGTCACCACCAATACGTACAGAAGAGGAGTACACCACGCCGTTCAGCGAGATCACCGCGACTTCCGTGGTACCACCACCGATATCCACCACCATGGAACCGGTCGCTTCGGATACTGGCATGCCAGCACCAATCGCAGCCGCCATCGGCTCTTCGATCAGGAACACTTCGCGGGCACCAGCACCCAGCGCGGATTCGCGAATGGCACGACGCTCAACCTGCGTTGCACCTACTGGTACACATACCAGCACGCGCGGGCTTGGACGCATAAAGCTGTCGCTATGCACTTGTTTGATGAAGTGCTGCAACATTTTTTCTGTGACCTGGAAATCGGCAATCACACCGTCTTTCATTGGGCGAATCGCCACGATATTCCCAGGCGTTCTGCCCAGCATCTGCTTAGCGTCATGGCCGACTGCCGCCACGCTCTTTTGAGAACCGGCACGATCCTGACGAATCGCAACCACAGAGGGTTCATTCAGTATGATGCCCTGCCCTTTAACATAAATCAGGGTATTGGCGGTACCCAGGTCGATGGACAAGTCGTTGGAAAACATGCCACGAAATTTCTTAAACATAACTAAAGGATAATCCTGCAAGCTGGGGGCGAAAAATAAATCCGCCTACTTTACCAACCACACGAAGCAGCGACAAGGCACGAAAAGGCTCTGCTTCGGTGAAAAATAAGTCTGAGTTGCGCACGTCGGCGTCAGGGAGAAGGCACGGCATGCTTTCTCCTCAGGCGGCAAGGCATCTTACCACTGTCCACCCGACAGAATTGCGCTAACACAGGACATAAAATCTAACATTTAATCGGATTGCCGCTAACGTAAGCACACACTAACCGATTTAACAACCGCCTCATTCTACGTCAATTTGAACGGGACGTTTATATTAAACACGATGCCGCGGTGAATATTTTTTCAGCTCATCCGTTACAGGGACTGATGCGGCAAAAAAATCGCCTTGCCCACCATAAACGCCCTTGCCCAACAGCATCCGCCACTCCTCTTTGGTTCGCACGCCAGCGGCAAACACCCGCGTTTGCGTCCCTTTACAGGCCTCGGTCAGGCTTTGTACAAACAGCTGATTTTCCGGGCGGCGCTCAAGACTGCGGACCAAACCAGGATGAAGCTTGATGATCTCCACGGGGAGTGACTTGATATACGTCGTACTCACCAGCGTCAACCCCGCCTGCGTAACCGCCAGGCGACAACCTAATCCCAGGATCAAATTGAGAACCGGGCGCAGGCGGCCGATATATTGACAGACATCTGCCTCTGCAAGTTCAAATAAAATGCACTGACGCTGCGTTTTCGGACATTGCAGCAATATTTCTTTTAGCCAGCGCAGGAAAGGCTTTTGCAAAAGTGAGTCCACACTTACCGGTAAAGCCAGTGTTTCTCCCGGCCAGCTCGCTGACAGATCAATAATTCGTGCTACAAGCTGACGATCATAACTTGCTGCCAGCCCCAGTTGCTGAACCAGCGGCATATACTCCGCCGCGAGCAGTTCCTGTTCTCCGTCATAAATCCGACTCATCATTTCGCGATGGTGTACCACGCCCTCTTTTGTCACCGCAGGTTTCTGATACAGCCGTGGGCCACCGCGCGCTAGCGTCTGTTCCAGCAAGGTCCGCCATTTCACGCTACCGCGCCCTTTTTCAGGCACCTGCCTGTCAAACACGCACCAGCTGTTACCGCCCTGCAACACCGCATTACGCGTCGCGTCTTCCACGCTCTCCATCACCTGCTCGGCGCTTTGCCCGCCGCGATAGGCACAAATACCAATGTGGAGAACATCCTCGCGATCGATCAACGGGCAGCTGGGGAGAATATCGATAGACTTCACCAGCTGCGTGGCAATCGCAGTGGCTTCCTTCAGCGTGCTGTGGGGGAGCAATACGGTGAAATCGCTGCTGAAATAACGCGCCAGCAGCGCAGAGGGATAGCGCATGACAAACGTCGATAGCAGATTGACCAGCGTGAACCGGTAATCCTGAATCGCACTGGTATAGCCGTGCGTTTCTTGCAAGGTTTCAAAATCTGGTACGCGAATCATCATGACGACGCCGTGCGTCCCCACTTCTTCGCCATCTTCCAGCTGTGTGGTCAATTGATTATCAAAAAACAGACGATTACTCAGCCCGGTTTCAGCATCCTGCGCAGCGAAAGCACGAATTAACGTATCAACCCGCCCGCGTTCCTCACGCGCTTCCACTAAATCAGACAGCAGTTGATCGAGCGCCCCGCTGGTCTTAACTGGCCATTCACGTACCGAGCCCTGCATAACCGATTCTCGCTCGCCCTTGAGAATACGCTGTGCGCGTTTTTCCAACTCTTCCTGTCCGGCAGCCTGCCGACGCAGCCAGCGAATGGAAAAGTACAGCATAAGGAGCATCAGGCCCGCGGCCAGCAATACCGATAGCGTCGACACCAGAAAACGCGGTAAACCAATCAGCGGGTCGACATATTTCAAAGCGATCGTCATGTTCAAATGATGCATCAGCGGAAATTCGACCTCATGATAGAGGTGCGTACGTTCCCAGCCGGCCTCAGGCAGCTGTATTGAATAGAGGGTCGAATCGTTATCCTGAATATCCAACGCCACAATGCCTGCCGTTTTCATCATTCCCGGCAGCCAATATTGAATATTTTCGGGCGATTGCACTAATAGCGCCTGATCGATACTGGCCGTGACCTCGCGTAGCTGCTGCTCGGTTCGCAACTGGCTATAATAACAGAGGCTAAATATGCTACTGAAAAGCATAAGAAAAATAGCGAGAACCGTCAGCAATACTATGAGTATCGAGAACCTGGTCGTAAATCCCATCCCTGCGTCCTATTCCAAATAATTGTTATTTCTGCGAGTTTGTTGTTTTTTATCAGTTCGCATAGGCCAGCTACATAGTACCTTTTTTAACAAGCAGTACCTTTTAACAAATAGTACCTGTAATAACTATAGTCGTTAATGACTTCCCCATTTTTCATCCTGCTACAGGAGATAGCCCATGCAGGCTTTAGTTCTTGAACAGTCAGACGGACTGACCCACGCTCAGATTCGCGAGATTGACGCCGAGCAGCTTCCCACCGGGGATGTAACTGTTGATATCAACTGGTCCGGCATTAACTATAAAGATGCGCTTGCCATTACCGGCAAAGGCAAAATTATCCGTAACTTCCCGATGGTTCCTGGAATCGACTTCGCAGGAACCGTACGCCACAGCGACAGCGATCGGTTTAGCGTCGGCCAGTCTGTCATCCTGACCGGTTGGGGCGTGGGTGAAAACCACTGGGGCGGATTGGCACAACAGGCTCGCGTGAAGAGCGACTGGCTGGTTCCACTGCCCGCGTCGCTGGATGCGCGCAAGGCCATGATTCTTGGCACAGCAGGCTTTACTGCAATGCTGTGCGTGATGGCGCTGGAAGACGGTGGTATCACCCCGGAAAGCGGCGACATTATCGTGACCGGTGCCAGCGGCGGCGTCGGCAGTACGGCTGTCGCCCTGCTTGCAGAGCTAGGTTATCAGGTCACTGCCGTCAGCGGCCGTGCCGACAACACCGATTATCTGAAAAAGCTGGGTGCCAAACAGGTGTTGGATCGCAGCGAATTCAGCGGAAGCCCTCGCCCACTGGAGAAACAACGTTGGGCTGGCGCGGTGGATACCGTCGGCGATAACGTGTTGGCGACGCTGCTGGCGCAGATGGATTACAACGCGACGGTCGCCGCGTGCGGTCTGGCTGGCGGTGTTGCGCTGCCGACTACCGTGATGCCATTTATTTTACGCAATGTTCGCCTGCAAGGCGTGGATTCCGTGATGGCACCGCTAGCTCGCCGTCAGCAAGCGTGGGAGCGTCTGGCTACCATTCTGCCTGAATCGTTCTATCAACAGGTGACGCAGGAAATCGGGTTGGAAGACGTCCCTGCCACTGCCGCTGCGCTGCTGGAAAATAAAGTCACCGGCCGCACGCTGGTGAAAATCAGCTAACGTCTTTTGTTGACGCACTCAGCCACCTTCGGGTGGCTGTTACACCCTGCAAAAAAGTATTTCATCTCTCTTGTCGCGGTTTCTACCGCAATTAATCTATAACTAAGTGAACGGTAAGCATTAAAAACGCCACTTTGCGTCAACAATAATAATGACTGGCGGGAGTTCACATGCACAAACATCGCAAGTTCACGGAAGCCGACGTTACCCCGGAATCCCTCTTCTATCAGCGTCGGCGCGTCTTAAAAGCGCTGGGTATTTCCGCTGCCGCACTTTCACTGCCATTTTCTGCACAGGCTGACCTGCTGGCCTGGTTTAAAGGCGGTGATAAACCGAAAGCGCCGCCGGGTAAACCGCTCACATTTAGCCAGCCTGCCGACTGGAAACTCGATCTGCCGCTCACGCCGGAAGATAAGGTCACGGGTTATAACAACTTCTATGAATTTGGATTGGATAAAGCCGATCCGGCAGCCAATGCTGGCGGGTTAAAAACTGAAGGCTGGACCGTCAAAATAGACGGCGATGTCGCCAACCCCCTCACGCTGGATATCGACGATTTACTCAAACGTTTTCCACTGGAAGAACGGATCTACCGTTTCCGCTGCGTAGAAGCGTGGTCGATGGTGATTCCGTGGGTCGGGTTTGAGTTAGCTAAACTGATTAAATACGCCGAACCCACCAGTAACGCCCGCTACGTCGCGTTTCAGACGCTTTACGACCCGAAACAGATGCCGGGACAAAAAGATCGCTTCATGGGCGGCGGTCTCGACTATCCCTATGTAGAAGGGTTACGCCTCGATGAAGCCATGAACCCGTTGGCACTGCTGGCCGTCGGCGTTTATGGCAAGACGTTACCGCCGCAGAACGGTGCCCCCATCCGCTTAGTCACGCCATGGAAATACGGCTTCAAGAACATCAAATCTATCGTGCATATCCGGCTTACTCGCGAGCAGCCCCCGTGCACATGGAATCTGGCGGCACCGGATGAATATGGTTTCTATGCCAACGTTAACCCGCATGTGGATCACCCGCGCTGGTCGCAAGCGACAGAACGCGTCATCGGTTCCGGCGGGCTACTTAACGTTGAGCGCCAACCCACGCTGTTGTTCAACGGCTATGCCGATCAGGTCGCCTCGCTGTATCGCGGTCTGAATCTGCGCGACAATTTTTAGTTAACAACACAAAACATCTAGCGAATAACACAAAACTTCTCGCCACCGCCTCCTGTCAGGATAGGAATTTACATCAGCATGAGACTGACGTTACAACACATTACCCGGTTAAAAGTGCTACTCCATCTGGCTGGTTTTCTGCCGCTGCTGTGGCTGATATTGTCCGTTGACCAAGGGTGGTTCAGCGCCGATCCAGCCAAGGATATCCAGCACTTTACCGGAAGAATGGCGCTGAAATTGCTGCTGGCGACGCTGCTGGTTACACCATTAGCACGCTACGGCAAACAGCCGCTGCTTATTCGCTGCCGACGTCTCCTCGGGCTGTGGTGCTTTTTCTGGGCGACGTTACATCTGGTGAGCTATGCGCTGCTGGAGCTGGGCCTGGATCATCTGGCGCTGCTGGGCAAAGAACTGATATCCCGACCGTATTTAACGTTGGGAATCATAAGCTGGCTGATTTTGCTGGCGCTGGCGGTGACATCGCCACAGATAGTGATGCGCAAGTTGGGATCGCAATGGCAAAAACTGCATAATTTCGTCTATTTAGTCGCCATCCTTGCGCCTATCCACTATCTTTGGTCAGTTAAAACGCTCTCACCGCAGCCTATTTTGTATGCGCTCGCGGCGCTGATATTGCTGCTGCTTCGTTATAAGAAATTTCGCCAATGGTGGCGCTAAGCGCCGCAGCAACACAGGAAAAGCCGATAACGGACCGCAGCAAGATTCACGCCTTCTCACGGCCTGGCGCAGGAATATCTCCGCAGATAAGACCAGTATTTAGCTGCGAATTGCCACGATATGGTTATAATGCACGACTTTAATTTCTCGGGCCGGACAATTTGCATCACGAAAGGTGACAAACGAATAGCTTCGCGCTATTTTGTGCGACACGGTTTTGCCAATCTTGGTCAATCGCGGGAGATAGCAGCACAATGGCAGAAAAGTTTCACATTTTGCTCTTGAACGGTCCAAACCTGAATCTGCTAGGAACCCGAGAGCCCGACAAATACGGTAAGACGACGTTAGCAGACATTGTCAGCGAGCTGGAAACACAGGCGCAGGCATTGAACGTGGAGTTTTCCCATCTGCAATCCAATGCGGAACATGTCCTGATCGATACCATCCATCAGGCCAGAGGAAACACAGACTTCATTCTGATTAACCCAGCGGCATTTACCCACACCAGCGTTGCGCTGCGTGATGCCTTGCTGGCCGTCGCGATTCCGTTTATCGAAATTCATCTGTCCAACGTGCACGCACGTGAGCCTTTTCGTCATCATTCCTACCTTTCTGATGTTGCGGTAGGCGTGATATGTGGCCTGGGGGCAGATGGTTATCAGTATGCTTTACAGACGGCGGTAAAACGCCTGTCAACTTCCAATTAAACAAAAGAGTACGGAACCACATCCATGGATATTCGTAAAATCAAAAAACTGATCGAACTGGTTGAAGAGTCCGGCATCGCCGAACTGGAAATTTCTGAAGGTGAAGAATCAGTACGTATCAGTCGTGCCCCAGCAGCGGTTAACTACCCGATGATGCAACAGGCTTACGCTACGCCGATGATGCAGCCACAGCCTGCACTGGCAGCCGCCGTTGCACCAGCGCCAGTGGAAGCTGCAGCAGCACCGGCTGCCATCAGTGGACACATCGTTCGTTCTCCAATGGTTGGAACCTTCTATCGCACCCCAAGCCCGGATGCTAAAGCCTTCGTGGAAGTGGGTCAGCACGTCAATGTTGGCGATACCCTGTGTATCGTCGAAGCCATGAAAATGATGAACCAGATCGAAGCCGACAAATCAGGCGTGGTTAAAGCCATCCTGGTCGAAAGCGGTCAGCCGGTTGAATTTGACGAGCCACTGGTTGTCATCGAATAACGAGGCTTATCATGCTAGATAAAATCGTTATCGCTAACCGCGGAGAGATTGCGCTGCGTATTTTGCGTGCCTGTAAAGAACTGGGCATCAAAACCGTCGCCGTTCACTCCAGTGCGGATCGCGATTTGAAACACGTATTGCTGGCGGACGAAACCGTGTGTATCGGCCCGGCTCCGTCAACAAAAAGCTATCTGAATATCCCAGCGATTATTTCCGCAGCGGAAATCACGGGTGCCGTCGCGATTCACCCTGGCTACGGTTTCCTGTCCGAAAATGCGGATTTTGCCGAGCAGGTTGAACGCTCTGGCTTTATCTTCATCGGCCCACGTGCAGAAACCATTCGCCTGATGGGCGACAAAGTGTCTGCCATCACCGCCATGAAAAAAGCGGGTGTTCCAACCGTACCAGGTTCTGATGGCCCTCTGACCGACGACATGGACGCTAACCGTGTTCATGCAAAACGCATCGGCTATCCGGTCATCATCAAAGCCTCTGGTGGCGGCGGTGGTCGTGGTATGCGCGTCGTGCGCAGCGACAAAGAGCTGGAACAATCCATCAACATGACCCGTGCGGAAGCCAAAGCGGCTTTCAACAACGACATGGTCTACATGGAAAAATATCTGGAAAACCCACGCCACGTGGAAATTCAGATTCTGGCCGATGGTCAGGGCCACGCCGTCTATCTGGCCGAGCGTGACTGTTCCATGCAGCGTCGTCACCAGAAAGTGGTGGAAGAAGCGCCAGCACCGGGCATTACGGACGAGCTGCGTCGCAATATCGGCGATCGCTGTGCCAAAGCCTGTATCGATATCAACTATCGCGGTGCGGGTACGTTTGAGTTCCTATACGAAAACGGTGAGTTCTACTTCATTGAAATGAACACCCGTATTCAGGTGGAACATCCGGTAACCGAAATGATTACCGGCGTGGATCTGATCAAAGAGCAGCTGCGCATCGCTGCCGGTCTGCCATTGTCCATCAAGCAGAAAGACGTCAAGGTTCGCGGCCACGCGGTGGAATGCCGTATCAATGCGGAAGACCCGAACTCGTTCCTGCCAAGCCCGGGTAAAATCACGCGTTTCCACGCGCCGGGTGGCTTTGGTGTCCGTTGGGAATCGCATATTTACGCCGGTTATACCGTACCGCCGTATTACGATTCCATGATCGGCAAGCTGATCACCTACGGCGAAACGCGCGAAATCGCGATTTCCCGTATGAAGAACGCGCTGGCTGAACTGATCATCGATGGCATCAAAACCAACATCGAACTTCAGATGAAGATCATGAGCGATGAAAACTTCCAGAGAGGTGGCACGAACATCCACTATCTGGAGAAGAAACTCGGCTTGCAGTAAACACTGCGCAATCGAGTCAAAAGGCCAGCTTATGCTGGCCTTTGTTATTTAGGGTATATATGCCCTCGGGGATTAATACTGGTAAGCAACGCCTAACCAATAATTACGTCCTTCCTCAACATAACCTTCCTGATAAGCGTAAGCCGTATCAAACAGGTTGTTGACCGACGCATTCACGCTAAAGCCGGCACCCAGACGATAGTCCACCCGCACATTGGTCACCGCAAATCCGCGCGTTTTATCGTTATTATCTGAATTATTGAATCCCCAGCTACGCGCTTCTTCCATCACCGTAATGCTGACCGGTTCGATAGGCGTGATCGTTGCCCAGGCAAACACCTTATGCTTCGGCAGATCGACAATGTTGCCGATTTCTTCGCGTTTCACATCGCTATGAATCAGCCCATAGTTAACCCCGACGGTTAACCAGTCTTTGACATCACCGTGAATACCCAGATCCATACCGTAGTAATCTACCCGGCCGCTGTTACGGTTTTGGATCAAACTCGGCGTAATGTTATGTGACAGAATCGCATTTGATACCCGGTTGTAGTACACGCTGGCATCGTAGCCCCAGCCCTCGGTCAAGCCGCCGCGATAGTTCAGCTCAAGGTTTTGCGCACGCTCGGGTTTGAGGTTCGGATTAACCAGCGCATCCTGATTTTTGGCTGGCTTAGAGGTGGTGTAACGCTCTTTCAGCGTCGGGAAACGGCTACGTTCAGACAGCGATAATTGCAGTTCATCGCGATTATCGAAGCGATACTTCGTCATCATCTGCCAGTTGAATGCATCCTGATTGTTTTGGTCATAATTCGTTAGCGTGCCGTTCTTCTCATGCTTCATGCCCTGCTTGCTGTCGCGCCAGTCGTAGCTCACGCCAAATACCGCATCCAGCTTATCGGACACATTCCACTGGTATTCGCTTGCCATCGACCAGGTACGGTCCTTATAGCGATCGTATGGCGCGTTAATCGCCCCTTTCTCGCGATGCACGTCATCTTTCCAGTGTACGGCGAACGACAGCAAATCCAGTTCTCGCATATCAATCCCTAATTGCAGCGCCGCGCCGTTACTGAAATCCGCATAGTGGCTATAGTTACCGCTCTTATTTTTGAAATCCGCCAGCGTTTTATACATCAGCAAGGTATTTTCAAATTCATCGTGATAGAAGCGGCTTTTCAGCGTCATTCTGTCGCTTAGCTTTGTGGTGCCCTGATAGTAATAGCTTTCTTTGTTGTAGTCCGGCCATTGCCAATAGCGTCCTGACTGACCGCTATTGCCCGCATAAGGTGGCGTATTCTTCTCACCTTCCTGATTGATGTAGGTAAACGTATACTCATCGGATTCCCGCGGCGTAAACCCGACCTTAAGCATGCCGCGCTTGTCATCGTTGCCGGAATTCATCCGCTGACCTTCGCTACCAGCAGTCGCGTTATCAACCCCGTGAGGCAACCCGGTAAACCGCTGCTTCTGACGACTGCCGCTAATCTGGAAGAACCCCAGATCGCTTTTCCCGCCAAACGACGCATCCATGTTATGCGCATTGTCACGCCCGCGCGCCCAGCCCTGATTCAAGCGCACGTTCGCTTCCAGCTCTTTTTTCGGCCGCAGCGTCGTCAGATTAATCGCGCCCCCCATTTGATTCGGGCCCTGCAACAGCGAGGTATATCCTTTAGACACCTCGACCGCCGCCAGATCGGAAGCCTGAAAACGGCCAAGATCCAGATTCCCGTCGTAGGGAACATAAATCGGCACGCCGTCGAGGAAAACCGGCACCTGCCGGCTATCAAAGCCGCGAACTTTCACCTGTTGTTCGCTGCGCCCGCCTGACTTTTGTAGCGTCACTCCCGGCACGATATTCAGCGCTTCCGCCACATTGCGCCGGTTTAGCTGGTTAATCTGCTCCTGATTCACGATATCGTTAGTCGCCGCAACCGGGCTGCTCCACACCGTCATCACGTCTTTATCCTTCGTATTCTCAACCGCGTCACCAGAGGCGGCATAGACGCAAGAGACAGGTAATAAACTGGCGGACAACAACCAACTTAATTTTCTTATTTGCATGACATTGTTCCCTTAAAAAAACACATTGCTGTATAAAAATTTATATAACGATAGATGTCGCCACTTCCCGTCATCCGGGCGTTCGGAATGATGGCGTTAGCGTTTTGGCGTTAAAACGACACGAATATCGGCAGAGGGCGCGTGGTAAGGCGCAGACGTGACGAGCAGGGCAACACCGGTTTCAGCATAGCGCTGAACCGTTTGCAGGTTGATTCCTCCCGCTGCTGACACCTTACACGCGGGCGCATGGCGTGCAGCGTAAGACAGCGTGGCGATCACCTGTTCAGGCGTAAACTTATCAAGCTGTAGAATGTCAGGCCCGGCGCTGAGTGCCATCATCGCCTCATCGGGGCTATCCACTTCCACAATGATGACTTTCTCCGGTGCCGCGTGGCGTAGTTGAGCAACATGGGTAGCCCAATCATCCTGATTCGGCAAAAAGCGACGATGGTTCGTGAATAACAGCACCGTTTCTGCACAGCCCAAACGATGCACAATCCCGCCCCCGGCCAGCACGGCTAAGATCGAAAGCAGCTTCGTACCCGGAATAATTTTGCGCGTACAGGCAATTTGCCCGGATGGCACCTCACGGGTATAAATGGCTTTCATTTGATGCAGATACTCGCTGACGCCACAGCACCACTCCAGCACGTTCTGCGTGACTTTCCATCCCTGATGTAACGCAGCGACATTTCCCGTTGCGGCAAGCATCGCTTCACCGGGCTGCACGCGTTCCCCTTCCTGAACGCAATGCGTCACCCGCAGCCCCAGCCGCTGTAGCAGACGTTCCGCCACCGGCATTCCGCTCACACACCCGCCCTGACGATGGAAAAACGTGATCTCCCCTTCCCCTTGCCCTATTCCCAGCGCACGCGTAGTAACATCACCGTACTGAATATCTTCCTGCAAGAGCTGGTCAAGGTACGCATCCGGGATATAAATCATCGTGCGAACTCCGCATGTGGCACCACATCCCAGTAGACAAACGCCCAATCCCGCGTCGGTGAAACGAGCGGGATATCATCATCCTGATGCGCATCGTAATAGACTCTCAGGCGCTGTTTTTCTTCCTCACTCAACTTGCCTAATGACCAGGCCACGCCTTCCGCAAAACGCTCGAAGGTTTCGGCATGCCTTTGGCAATTCTGCCCGCGAATAAAGCTCACGTTGGCGTGAATGCCCATGCGATAGAGAATATTCACAGCATAGATATAGTTCGGTAGCGATGTCGACGTTCGCCCGATTGCCGCCGAAATCCGTGGATCGACAAACGTAGGGGAAACCGTGTGGGTGGTGTACACCCGCAGGCGAGCTTTCTGATTCAGCTTGTAGAGCGCGGCCGCCAGATCCATGACCAGCGTCGATCGCGATGCCACCACAATGTCGCAGTCGGGCAGATCCGCCCAGTCGTCTTCCCAGGCACGGTGAGCAAATGTCGCATTTCCTATCCCCATTGCCTCTGCCCGACGACGCGCCACGTCCAGCATGCCCTCGCTGTAATCAATGCCGTAAACCTGTTCAAGCCGCGACGCCACATTGAGGCACACCGATCCCGGCCCGCATCCAACGTCCAGCAGCGTTTTAGCCCCTGAGAAATCCATGTTGGCGATGAACCGCTCCAGATACGGATCGCGTGGCCCAGCACATGCTATCGCCATGTTTTCTGCGCGCTTATCCCAGTGTTCCGGGGTTTTGGCGGTTCTAGCCGCCCGCGCCATATGCGCCTGATAAAGCGCGGGAAAATCAATCTCGTCGATAATCATATTCTCTTCCTGATTTCTCTTTTATTCGATGCCGTTTACCTGCACGCGCAGGGCATCAGGTACGGAAATGGGCGTGAATATCCGCTTCTTGTACGCCGTACAGCGCCGCCAGCTTCGTCGGCGTCAGCAGAGCGTCCGGGGTTCCCTGTTCCGTCCCCGCGCCGGGATGCAGCAAAACCACGTTATCCGCCACGGCCCGTGCATGCTGAGGATGGTGCGTGGACATCAGCACCGCGATACTGCTTTCTTTAAGCCGCTTAATGTGTGCCAATAATCGAATCTGGTTGCCAAAATCCAGACTGGCCGCCGGTTCGTCCATCACCATCAGCGCAGGCTGCTGCACTAAGGCACGGGCAATCAGTACGCGCTGCCGCTCTCCCCCGCTCAACGTCGCGTATGAACGCTGGCTCAGCGACAGAATCCCAAGCTGTGATAGCACCGCTTCAGCACTCGCGATCTCACGTTTTCCAGGCGTGGAAAAGAGCGACAAACGGGGGTGACATCCCATCAGCACCATATCCAGCACGCGAAAGGCAAAGGGAGAGTCATGTGCCTGAGGCACATAGGCTGCGACCTGTGCGAGCGCTCTGGCAGACCATGCGGCAATAGGTTTTTCGGCGATGTGTATCTGACCGGAAAAGGCAGGAATCAAGCCTAGCAGAGTGCGCATCAGGGTGGTTTTACCGCTGCCATTGGTGCCCAGCAAACAGGTAATCTGCCCGGATGGCAGTGAAAACGAGATGTCGTGGTTCACCACGGTGCGACCATATCCGACGCTAACCGCCTGAAGCGTAGCGATGCTGCTGCCTGTCATGCTCTTTCCCCCCTCAACAGCAGGAGCAGAAAGAAGGGTGCACCGATGGACGACGTCAGAATGCCTAGCGGCAGTTCAATCGCAGCGATCGTTCGCGCTAGCGTGTCTGTGAGTAACAGCAGCAGCGCCCCAACGGCAATAGAAACGGGCAATAGCCGATTGAAATTGTCGCCGACGATCAAACGGCAGATGTGCGGCACCACCAGCCCTATCCACCCGATGATTCCCGCAATCGACACCGCGCTGGCGGTAATTAACGTCGCTGCAAAGATGAATAACAGCCGCGTATAACGGATATTCACACCCAGCGTGCGGGCTTCTTCATCCGGCAGGCTCAACAGATTCATACGCCAGCGCAGTAAAATAAGCGGGGCCAACCCAATCACAATCAGTATTGCGGCAACGTTTAAGTCCTGAATGGTGATGGCGGAGAGCCCACCCAATAGCCAGAAAGTAATAGACGGTAGCTGAGTATAGGGATCGGCCAGGATCTTGATCAGTGCGATCGCCGCGCCGCCTAATGCGCCGATCGCCATGCCCACCAGCACCAGTGCCAATACGGGATCGTGTCGTTTCGCCATACGGGCAATCAGGCAGACCAGCGTCACCGCGCCTAGCCCACCGACAAACGCCAGAAGCTGAATAAACAGCATCGGTAAGCCAAGGAAAATCCCAAGCGTCGCCCCTACGCCAGCACCGGCAGAGACGCCAAGAATATCGGGGGAAACCAGAGGATTACGGAACATGCCCTGATAAGCTGCGCCGGCGGCAGCCAGCCCGGCACCAATCAGCAGCGCCGCCAGCAGGCGCGGCACGCGAATGTTCCAGAATACCGTCGCTTTACGTGGCTCGATCGACACCGTTCCCTGCGGAGCAGCGATAATTTGCAGGATTTCATGCACAGAGAGGGAATAGTGCCCCACCGCTAACGCAAGCAGCGCGCTGCCGATCAGTAAAACCCCCAGTACCAGAGTAATGGTATGGCTTTTCATACCACTCTCAGCAGTTGCTCAAGCTGCGCATCATTCAGATCGGTATGGTAAAACAGGCGGAAAAACGTTCGGGTATCACTTTTGAGCTGCTGAGCAGCAGCAGGGTCAAAATGGCTTTGTAAGCGGCACAGCCCCAGCAGCCGGTTCAGACCGGGCGGTGCATCCAGCCAGCCAAACGGCAAGCCGGACATCAGGATCACGCGCTGCTGCGCAACCGCATGCACGCCCCGCCATTGCTCCGAGTGCATAATGTGCTGATAGCTCTGCACATCCTGCGTGATAATAAGCTCCGGGTTCCACCGCAGAATGTGCTCCATCGACACCTGAGTCAGCATTTTTAATTCCCCTGCGGTCGCGACGTTCTTAAAACCCAGCAGTTCCACTGCTTCGGTATGGAGAGAACCACGCAGGCCGGTTTCCAGCCCCATCGCCCCGCGAGCGAAATAGAAGCTCGGTTTCTCGGTTTGTGCGCTTGTACGGTAAGCATTTGCACGCTGCAAAATAGCATCGGCAAACTGTGCCTGCTGTTCCGCCCGCGCCACGACATTCAGTAGTTGCCCCACCTGCCGGAGCTGTGAAGGCGTATCCAGTAAGCCGCCATCCACCAACACGTAAGGCACACCGGTCTGCTGTGACGTCCTCTGCGCCAGCGAGCGATACGTTTCATCGGCGCTTCCACAGTCAATGATGATATCTGGATTCAGCGTCAGCAGTTTTTCCAGCGATAACGTACTGGCTCGGCCTGATAAGCGCCCTAAACGCGGCAATCGGCGTACGGTTTCAGAAAACAGCGCCCCCGATTCGCCCGACAAATCAAACGATGAAAACCCAAGCAGCTTTTCTGGCGCCAGTGCTAACAGTAGCAAATCCGCAGGTGGCCCCGCGCTGATAACACGCTGAATATCAGAAGGGTTGGGAATCTGACCAAACCGTCCGGCAATGCGGTCAAACGCATGTGCAAAGGACGCAGGCAAAAGAGGTAAAGCAGACACTGTCGCCAGATACGATAAAAAAGTACGCCTGTTAATTCCCATGATGATCCCAGAGTTAAATAATATCCGCTCTAAATAATTCAAATTTCAGGCAGGCGGCAAGCGAAGGCATCCCGATGAGCTTACTCAGGTAAGTGATTCGGGTGACTAAGCGCAGCCAACGTACATGCAATTTGAAGTATGACGAGCATCGTTATATATATTTTTATATATCAATATTATCCACACACAAAATTCAGGGTCAATCATCCAGATCACATTTCCGGCGATAGTTGATGTGGGTCATTTGAGCAACGAAATAAGAGACGTTTTATGCGGGGGATACATCGAAGGAGAAAGCATTTACGGTAAAAAAACATTTTCGATAAACAATAAGCCGATAAACCCGTGTATGTCGGTCGTTTATCGGCTGGAGCGGTATAATTCGCTAAAGAAATCGGCAATTATTTCCGGGTAGCCAGAATAATACTGGATGCTTTAACCAGAGCGATTAATTCGCTGCCCACATCAATGTTCATCTCTTCCAGACTCTCATTGGTCACGGTTGAGGTCAGCGTCAATCCACCGGCAGTCACCAGTTGCACCGTCGAGTTGACGGCACCTTTCGTAACAGAACTCACCTTACCGTGAAACTGATTGCGGGCAGAAAAATTCAAACCACATTCGGCGGATGCCAGAATGACCCAAGGGGCTTTCACCAATGCAATGGCCGGTTTGCCAACGGCAAGGTCCATAGACTGACAGCTGGCTCGTGTAATCACCGTCGTTAACTTATCCCCACTTTCCAGAGTCAATGCGACTTCATTGTTTACCGCACCCTCAACAATGGAAGACACAACACCCGAAAGCTGATTTCTTGCTGAAACTGACATAACGACTCCTTTGGTTCATCTTTAACATAAAGTAACGACTAAATAACCCAGGCAGCAGGAAGTCGCGACACGATAATTACCTGATGCACAACAGCGCCGGCGCTATTATTACGTTTCTTTCGTATCACAACTATTCCACGTTGGAATAACAGACGACAAATAATAGCCCTATAGTAAACGTTCTCCTGAGAAAATTATGCGATGTGACGTCCATCATTCGCCAATTACCTCAAGATCAATAAGCCAAGATACTCATTTAGTATTATTTTGTGACGAGATAGATTCTATTTTCGCTGTTATTTACTGGTGATGTTACCGAATCAAGTAAGGTAATCTGGCACGCAACACTTCCTTTTCCCCCATAACGACGCGGATTTTTTCACCACGCGATGAGTCCCCCCGCGGCTGGCTTTTACGCTGATGGCGTAATTCTTACTAGTCAATTGGCCCACATGCCGTAAAATTCCCGCTTTCGTCATCACGACGTTCATAACGATACCCATTCTCCCATTCACGGTGGAGCAGAACATGGATACACGCTTTCCTCAGGCACACAAAGAGGCCCGCTGGGCGTTTGGCCTGACGCTGGTTTATTTAGTGGCCTGGGTGCTTGCCGCCTATTTGCCTGACAACACACAAGGGATCACCGGCCTTCCACACTGGTTTGAGATGGCCTGCCTGCTGCTGCCGCTTGTGTTTACGCTGCTGTGCTGGCTGATGGTTCGCGTCATTTTCCGCGATATCTCACTGGAGAGTGACGATGCAAATTGAAATTTTATTGCCGCTGATTGGCTATCTTCTGCTGGTCTTCGGGCTGTCGGTCTATGCCTACCGTCGCCGTCAGGCGGGTAACTTTCTTAACGAGTATTTTCTCGGCGGCCGTTCTATGGGCGGGTTTGTGCTGGCGATGACGCTCATCGGTACTTACGTCAGCGCCAGCTCGTTTATCGGCGGGCCGGGTGCCGCGTATAAATACGGGCTGGGCTGGGTGCTGTTGTCGATGATCCAGCTTCCCACCATGCTGCTGTCGCTGGGCATTCTGGGAAAAAAATTCGCCATTCTGGCGCGGCGCTACAACGCCATTACGCTGAACGACATGCTGTACGCCCGCTACAACAGCCCGCTGCTGGTGTGGTTCGCCAGCATCAGCCTGCTGGTCGCGTTTATCGGTGCGATGGCCGTGCAGTTCATCGGCGGCGCACGCCTGCTGGAAACCGCGGCTAACATTCCTTACGACATCGGCCTGCTGATTTTCGGCGTCACTATTGCGTTGTACACCACGTTTGGCGGCTTCCGTGCTAGCGTGCTGAATGATGCGATGCAGGGCATTGTGATGCTGATCGGCACCGTCATCCTGCTGGTCGGCGTAATCTATGCCGCTGGCGGTTTGCACAGCGCGGTGGATAAGCTGCAACAGATCGACCCAATGCTGGTCTCGCCGCAGGGCAGCGGCGGTATTCTGTCGATGCCGTTTATGGCCTCATTCTGGGTGCTGGTCTGCTTCGGCGTTATCGGCCTGCCGAACACCGCCGTTCGCTGTATCTCTTACCGCGACAGCAAAGCGCTGCACCGCGGGATTATCATCGGCACGATCGTCATCGGCATCCTGATGCTCGGCATGCATCTGGCTGGGGCGCTGGGTCGTGCCGTGATGCCAAATCTGACGATCCCCGATCAGGTGTTACCCGCGCTGATGGTCACCGTACTACCGCCGCTGGCCGCTGGGATCTTTCTCGCTGCGCCAATGGCCGCTATCATGTCCAACATTAATGCGCATCTGCTTCAGGCTTCCGCCACGATCATCAAGGATCTCTATCTCAGCGTGCGCCCAGAGCAGATCCATAACGAACGCCGCATCAAGATCCTGTCCAGCATGACTACGCTACTGTTGGGTCTACTGGTGCTGCTGGCCTCCTTGCGGCCACCGGATATGATCATCTGGCTGAACCTGCTGGCGTTTGGCGGACTGGAAGCGGTGTTCCTGTGGCCGCTGGTGCTGGGCCTGTACTGGGAACGCGCGAACGCTGCGGGGGCGCTTAGCGCCATGTTAACCGGGGCGATTTGCTATACCTTACTGGCTAGCTTCAATCTTCAGCTGGCTGGATATCACCCGATTGTGCCATCGCTGTTACTCAGCCTGATGGCGTTTATTATTGGCAACCGCTTTGGTCATAATCCACCAGCGCCAGTTGCCGCTTCATCTTCACTTTAAATGTAATAGAGACTGCTATGCCGTGGATTCAACTGAAAATAAACACCTCAGGAAATGTTGCAGAACAACTGGGTGACGCCATGATGGAAAGCGGTGCGGTATCCGTTACGTTTCAGGATACGCACGATAATCCCGTGTTCGAACCGCTGCCGGGCGAAACCCGCCTGTGGGGCGATACCGACGCGATTGCGCTGTACGACGCCGAAACCGACATGAACGCGGTTATCGCCATACTGGAGCAAGAACCGCTGCTGGGCGTCGGTTTTAAACACAAAATCGAACAGTTGGAAGACAAAGACTGGGAACGTGAGTGGATGGATAACTTCCACCCGATGCAGTTCGGCAAACGTCTGTGGATTTGCCCAAGCTGGCGTGACATTCCTGACCCGACTGCCGTCAACGTCATGCTCGATCCGGGCCTGGCATTTGGCACTGGTACCCATCCAACGACCGCACTGTGCCTGCAATGGCTCGACGGGCTGGATCTGGAAGGGAAAACCATCATCGATTTCGGCTGCGGTTCCGGCATTCTGGCGATTGCCGCTCTGAAACTGGGTGCAGCACGCGCTATCGGGATTGATATCGATCCGCAGGCGATTCAGGCCAGCCGCGACAACGCACAGCGCAACGGTGTTTCCGAACGTCTTGAGCTTTATCTGCCGAAAGACCAGCCTGCCGACCTGTCTGCCGATGTCGTCGTCGCCAACATCCTTGCTGGCCCGCTACGCGAGCTGGCACCGCTGATTAGCGATTTGCCAAAAGCAGGCGGTCACCTCGGCCTGTCCGGTGTGCTGGCAACGCAAGCCGAAGGCGTCGCAGAAGCGTACGCAGACAAGTTCACACTCGATCCGGTGGCTGAACGCGAAGAGTGGTGCCGCATTACCGGCCAACGTCGCGCCTCGTAATAACATTATCCTGCTAGTCCCGCCCACCGTACGTACAACGGTGGGCACACTTCTTCCTGCTATATCTCACGATTGATCCCCATAAACAGGCGTATTATTCAGCTCGGCAAGCGACTGGACGTCACCTGCGCCCGGCGCTCAACGATGCCATATCATTATTTTCAAGGGATGAAAAATGAAAGGTAAACTCTCTGTCGTATTGATGTTATCCGCCAGCTTTTCCGCCTTGGCGGCCGATCCGGTTCACTGGGGCTACGAAGGCAACGGCGATCCCGCACACTGGGGAAAGCTGTCCCCAGACTTCTCGCTGTGTGAAACCGGTAAAAACCAATCTCCCATTAATATCCGCCAGGCGCTGGACGCCCAGCACGCCCCTCTACAGCTGGCTTTCCAGTCTGGGACACAGCAAATTATCAACAACGGGCATACCGTTCAGGTTAACGTGGGCCCGGGGAATACGCTGGTATTGGATAACGAGACATTCACCTTGCAGCAGTTTCACTTTCACGCCCCGAGCGAGAATGAAATCGATGGTAAGCAGTTTCCGCTAGAAGGCCATTTTATCTATAAAGACGCGGCTGACGCGCTTACCGTTATTGCGGTAATGTTTCAGGAAGGAGAAGCCAATCTGCCGCTAGCCACGACATGGCAGCAAATTCCGGCTCAGGTTAATCAGGCGGAGGATGTACGCACGCCAATCGCGATTCAGAGCCTGTTACCGACGTCATTAAACTACTATCGGTTTAGTGGGTCGCTCACCACACCACCGTGTTCAGAAGGCATTCGCTGGCTCGTGTTGGATCACCCCGTCACCGCCTCTGCCGAACAAATAAACCAGTTCCGCTCGGTTATGCGTCACGCCAATAATCGCCCCGTACAGGCGCTTAATGGCCGCGTCATCATCCATTAAGCCACTCCGCGAGGCTGGTCAGAACATTTGTCGGCCAGCCGATACCCTTTTTTGCCGCATTAACCAACGCATTTCACTGATAAAGCATTGATAGGCTGCTGTATCTCCACCAAAAATGACCGCGATTGCAGATAAAATTCTGTAAGCAGATGAATATTTTATCGTTCAAAAAATCAGCACAAAAACATAACACACTGTTAAATATGAATAATATTTTCATATACCTCTACGAACTGCATTTTCATTGATCGATAGCCGTAAATTGGTCAAAGTTTGGCCTTTCATCTGACGTAAAAAATGCGTAATATACGCGCCCTTGCAGGCACAGTATGGTCAATTTTTGTCTATGCACATTGGACAATTTCAGCTTAGTAATCGCTTGATAGCAGCCCCAATGGCTGGTATTAGCGATCGCCCATTTAGAGCACTCTGTCATGCGATGGGCGCTGGAATGACCGTGTCTGAAATGCTTTCTTCCAACCCGGAAGTGTGGCGTTCAGACAAGTCGCGTTTGCGAATGGTTCATAGTGATGAACCGGGTATCAGAGCCGTGCAAATTGCCGGTTGTGACCCCGATGAGATGGCGGCGGCAGCGAGAATCAACGCTGATTCCGGCGCGCAGATCATTGACATCAATATGGGCTGCCCGGCGAAGAAGGTGAACCGCAAGATGGCAGGATCTGCATTGTTGCAGTATCCGGATTTGGTCAAACAGATCCTCTCTTCGGTAGTGAAAGCGGTAGACGTACCGGTGACACTGAAGATCCGTACCGGTTGGGCACCAGAGCATCGTAACTGTGTAGAAATTGCCAAACTGGCTGAAGACTGTGGCATTCAAGCGTTAACCATTCACGGACGCACCCGTGCGTGCCTGTTCAATGGTTTCGCCGAATACGACAGCATTCGGGCAGTTAAGCAGGCCGTTTCCATTCCTATTATTGCGAATGGCGACATTACAGACCCGCATAAAGCCAGAGCGGTTCTTGACTACACCGGGGCTGACGCCCTGATGATAGGACGAGCCGCTCAGGGAAGACCCTGGATCTTTCGGGAAATCCAGCATTATCTGGACACAGGGGAGTTGCTGGCACCAATGCCGTTGGCAGAGGTCAAGCGCTTGTTGATCGAGCATATACGGGAATTGCACGACTTTTATGGTCCAGGCAAGGGATTTCGTATCGCTCGTAAGCACGTATCCTGGTATCTCCAGGAGCATGCCCCAAACGACCAGTTTAGGCGCACATTCAACGCCATTGAGGATGCCAGCGAGCAGCTGGAGGCGTTGAAGGCATATTTTGAAAATCTTGCGTAAACAGAAAAAGAGCTGACAGAACTATGTTCGAACAACGCGTGAATTCTGACGTACTGACCGTTTCCACTGTAAACTCTCAGGCTCAGGTAACCCAAAAACCCCTGCGCGACTCGGTTAAACAGGCACTGAAGAACTATTTTGCTCAATTGAACGGTCAGGATGTAAGTGACCTGTATGAGCTGGTACTGGCTGAAGTTGAACAGCCACTGTTGGACATGGTGATGCAATACACCCGCGGTAACCAAACCCGCGCTGCCCTGATGATGGGCATCAACCGCGGTACTCTGCGTAAGAAATTGAAAAAATACGGCATGAACTGATACTAATCAGTTAATCATTTGAAAAAAGGCGCTTTACCTCTTGGGTTAAGCGCCTTTTTCTTTGCCTTCTATTTAGGCAGCAATAGCCTTAGCGTGGACGGTGTGAGCGGATTGACGCATAAAAGGGTCGGTGCAGATTATTCGGCCATGATTAATTTGCAAAAAATGGTCGTCTGATTTTCGGTTGTGAGAGTGTCGTCGGGTGTTCAAGATGAGTCCCGTATATCGCAAAGGAGATAATCATGGACTTCGCTGAACTTCATCATCAAAGCAACCCCTTACTCATCGCCAATGTCTGGGATGCAAGCAGTGCTATTGCCGCTCAGTATGCAGGCTATCAAGCCCTGGGAACATCAAGCGCGGCAATCGCCGCCATGTTAGGTTATGAGGACGGAGAAGCGATGTCATTTGATGAATTGCTATACATCGTCACGCGTATCAAATCCGTTAGTGACCTACCATTAAGCGTTGATGTTGAAGCGGGGTTTGGTAGAACAGCAAGCGAGATAACCGCGAATCTCAAGCGCCTCACCTCACTCGGCGTGGTTGGCGTAAACCTTGAGGATAGCAGAGTGGTTAATGGTGTCAGACAACTTGATGATGCCGTAGCATTTAGCAGAACCTTAAAAAGGATTCGTCATGCGTTGAGCATAGAGAATGACCAATTGTTCTTTAATATTCGTACCGATACTTTTCTTCTTGGTCATGAGCAGGCACTACAGGAAACACTAATACGTGGTCGATTATATGAAGAGGCTGGTGCAGACGGCCTTTTTGTTCCATGCCTAACGTCTGAAAATGATATTGCGATCATTTCTCGGGAGATTAATTTGCCACTCAACGTCATGTGCATGCCAGACCTCCCTGCTTTCGACAGGCTGAAGACGCTCGGTGTCAATCGCCTCTCTATGGGTAATTTTGTTCATTCCACCATTCAATCAACGTTTAAAAACATAATGCTCACTATCCAGTCGCAACAGTCATTTGCAGGAGTATTTGTTGATGAAAGTTCTCGATAATGACCAGTGCGATGTCTGGTATCAGGCACTACTTGAGCGCGATTCTGGCTATACGGGGGTGTTTTTTGTTGGTGTAATCACAACGGGCGTATTTTGTATTTCCGTATGCCGGGCACGAAAACCGAAACGTGAAAATGTCGAGTTTTATAAGGATGTTAAATCTGCTCTGGATGCAGGGTTTCGCCCCTGCAAAGTGTGCAGACCAACAGAAAACGCGCATAGCGCACCACGTTTAATTGAACAAGCACTTGAACTCGTGCGCGCCAATCCTAAAACACGTATCAGCGACACGGAGCTTCGTAAACACGACATCAGTCCAGAGCGCGTTCGGCGATGGTTTCTGCAAAATCACGGTATTACCTTTCAGGCTTTTCAACGCATGCAGCGGGTCAATGTCGCACTTCAGGAACTAAAAGGTGGGCGTAATGCGACCGAGGTGGCATTTGATAGCGGCTACGAATCATTAAGTGGTTTTGGCTACACCTATAAACGCCTCACTGGCGTGAGCCCAACCGAACAAAGTCAGGTGATTATGATTCACCGTTTTACCACGCCGCTCGGCCCGATGTTTGTTTGTGCCACCGAACGTGGTGTTTGCCTGCTGGAATTTACTGACCGTCGCATGCTGGAGACCGAATTTCGCGATCTTCAGCGCTTGCTCAATGCCCGAATAATGTCAGGTGAAAATAATCATACCCGGCAAACAGAAAAAGAGATTAGCGAGTATTTTTCAGGCACACGCCAACAATTTACTCTTTTGCTCGATACTCCAGGCAGTGATTTTCAGCGTACCGTTTGGCAGGAACTACGTTCAGTTCCTTATGGCTAAACCTCGCACTATCAGGCGCTTTCCGGGCTGATAGGGAACCCTAACGCGGTACGAGCGGTAGCTGCGGCGAACGGTGCAAACCGGGTAGCAATAGTCATTCCCTGCCACAGAATTATTGGCAAGGATGGCACGATGACAGGCTATGGCGGCGGTATCGCGCGCAAAAAATGGCTCATTGAGCATGAAAAAACAATGCTTAATCATCCGACGGAAAGCTAAACCTAATAGGGTGAGAATGCTTCCAGCACATGGCGATAAGCGATAAAACACTCTCGACTTGAGCCACGGCGAACCCAGAATCACAACACCTCAACCAGCTCAAACTCTTCAAACACCAGCAGCATATCTGGGGCGAAGGTGCCTTCTCGTTCGAAAAACGTCTGATGGCCTTCGCGCCAGAAAGCCAGGCTTTTGTCGCCTTCGCCTTCTTTCGCTGCCATCTCAGCGGTGACGTCGCAGTAGCGCACCAGCGTTAACGAGCGCGTGCGAATGACGCAGGAAGGCTGTCCGGCACCGTCCAGAACGATATTGTAATCGCCGACCTGTGGCGTTTCCTCGTTTTTGAACATGTGATACGAGCTACAGGTTGCGGTTTTATGCCCTTCGAGTACCAGTTGCAGCAGCTCATCCGCCAGCGCGGGACTGTCGCCAAATGACCAGCGTAGCGCGTCTGGGTATTGCTCTAATCCTTGCTTACTCATTATCTTCCTCTGTTTATATGGCTATGATTGCTTTGTGTTCTCACGCCATGATAGTCATAAAGCGAGCATCAGGTAATATCCACTTCTACCCAGAGCGCGGCATGGTCGGACGCCGCCGTGTCCCATGAGGTGACTTCAGGTAGCGGCGTAACGGGTTCCGCGCCCTCTTTGGCGGCAATCTTGTCGATATTATAAATGCCCCGACGCTCGACGCCCCACTCCACCACCGCCTGATGCAGCGGTGCAGATAAGAAAATGTAGTCCAGTTGGTTTAACCGAGCCCCTTTCTTTCCTCCAGAAAAATAGTAGGTGTAGCGCTCTTTTTCTGGGCGCTCAGGGTCGATAACCGGGTGTAAATCCGACAGAGAAAACAGCGGAGCCAAACTGTGCCAGGGGTTTGACGAATCCTCGTTCAAATCACCGAGAATGACCACGTAATCCTTCTTGAGATCGTAAGTCTGTTGAACAATCTCCGCCACGCGTTCGGCCTGATCGCGGCGTTTCTCTGCCCCACGCAGCCGCTCTTCTTCCGTTTGGCCGCTCTGGCTTTTGAAATGGTTACACAGAATATAAATCGGCTGTTTGAGGCCGGCATCCAGCGTCACTTCGAGACAATCACGGCTAAATACGGGATCGAAGCGCTTTCCGGCATCAAAAATATGCGTGCGGAGCTGGGCAATCCGATAACGCGTCAGGCAGGCGACATCAATACCGCGCGGATCGTTCGGGCTGTCGATCATCACGAACTGGCTGAATTTATCGTCCCCCAGCACCTGATTGTTGAAATCACGCAGGACGTCCATGTTTTCGACTTCAACCGCGCACAGAATATCGGCGTTAAGCAGGGTAATAATCTTGCCCGTATTCTTACGCTGCTGACTGCTGAACTCCTGCGCCTTAAACACGATTTCGCCGATCCAATCCCTACGTCCCCGGCAGCTTTTATTAATTCGGAACCCGGTGCCAGCGTCCTCTTTTTTCCATCGCCCCAACGTGCCTGCATCGGTGCGAATATCAATATAAGGGCGCAGTGCGATAGAAAGGCGGAACACTTTCTCTTTCAGGGCATCATCGTATTGGGGCTGTTCAAGAAGATGCTGAAGCTGCCTGACCTGCTGCAACAAGGCGTCAATCTGTTTGGAATCGGGGAGGTTGAGAATCGCGCTACGGTGGAACAGGTTCTCGACGTTATAGCTGGCGATACGGATCTTCATTGTTGTCTCCTGCTGGGTAGTGGCAAAAGCAATGATGTCCTTTTGAGAATAGAAGCACATTGTGACAGTTGGGCAGCATTCCCGGCAGCAATAGACTTTTTGTTCTTTCACTCAACATGGTTAAAACGTGTTAGACGCACTATATTCACTACAAAAGTAAGACTCGCGACAAAAGTATGCACGCCATGAGTACTATATTCACTTCTGATATAAATAATCACACAACGTGATTTATAAACAGATGTGTTGTCGCGTAGATTCGTTATTAACAAAAGTTATAAGCACATCGCTGCATACCACTCACAGGAATTCATAATGAAAAAAATACGTTTTGCTCTACTGACCAGCGCCCTGCTTGCTACCAGCGTATTCGCTCATGCCGATGACCTTAGCGCCATCAAATCCGCAGGGGTTATCAAGTTCGGGACGGAAGGCACCTACGCGCCTTATACCTATCATGATAAATCGGGTCAGTTGGTTGGTTTCGATGTGGATATTGGCCGTGCGGTGGCAGAAAAGCTCGGTGTGAAAGCTCAGTTTATTGAAGGACGTTGGGACGGTTTAATCGCCGGTATTGATGCCAAGCGCTATGATGCCGTCATCAATCAGGTTGGCGTAACCAAAGAGCGTCAGGTCAAGTATGATTTCTCTAAGCCTTATATCGATTCCAAAGCGGTGCTGGTTGTCCGTGGCGATAACACCACCCTGAAAGATTTCAGCGATCTGAAAGGCAAAAAATCTGCTCAGAGCCTGACCAGTAATTACTCTAAACAAGCCACCAGCTACGGTGCGGACATTGTGCCGACGGACGGCTTTAATCAGTCGCTGGATCTGGTGCTCAGCGGCCGTGCCGACGCCACGTTAAACGACAATCTGTCATTCCTGGATTTCAAAAAGCATAAGCCAGATGCCAACGTGAAGATTGCAGCGACCTCAAAAGACGGCGAGCCTTCCGCAATTCTGGTACGTAAAAATCAGGCTCCGCTGGTGGAAGCATTGAATAAAGCTCTGGATGAAATTAAAGCAGACGGCACCTATAAAACGATATCTATGCGATACTTCGGGGAGGATGTTTCTCAATAATCGCACTGTTATCAGCGCATACCGTTATCGGAGCTCGTTTTCATGCCGCCTTGGCTACAACTCATGGCAGACTCCTTCTGGAGTCTGCTGTCTGCGGGACTTAAATTTACCGTCCCTCTGGCGATTCTGTCTTTCATCTTTGGCTTAGCCCTCGGTATTATCATCGCGCTGGTTCGCCTTTATGGCCCCAAGCCGCTGAAATGGCTGGGTGATTTCTACGTTTGGGTTATCCGTGGCACACCGTTACTGGTGCAGCTTTTCCTGATTTTTTATGGTCTGCCCAGCGCGGGGATTACTCTGGATGCCTTCCCTGCAGCACTTATTGGCTTCACCATCAGCGTGGGCGCTTATAGCTCGGAGATCGTCCGTGGAGCCATTTTGTCTGTCCCGAAAGGCCAATGGAATGCCGCCTATTCTCTCGGCATGAATGGCAGACAGGCGATTCGCTGGGTCATCTTCCCGCAGTCCGTTTTCGTGTCGCTGCCGCCGCTCTCCAATACGTTTATTTCCTTAATCAAGGATACGTCGCTGGCCGCCGTGATCACCGTTCCTGAGATGTTTTTATCGGCTCAGCGCATCGTTTCCGTGACCTATGAACCCTTGATTCTGTATGTCGAGGCTGCGCTGATTTACCTGATGTTTAGCACGGTGCTAAGTCAACTACAGGTTAAGCTCGAAAAGTATTATCAGCGCCACATCACGCACTAATATCTCCCGCATCAGCCCACGCCATCCGCTGGGCTGATGACATTACCGTGTTCCCAAACTCTCCCTGCTCAACAGGCAAACCTGAAGACGCTTCACGATCCTCATTTTGACGCACTAAAAGAGGGCGCATCAGCCTCTTTGCATTTGTCACGGTGCGCGCCTACCTAATTAGAATTACCCACTTAGATCAATAAGCATTCCTTTTCGTCTTCATTATCAAGCAAATAGAAAATTGGCATTTTATTTGCTTTGCTCTGCTCACGTCGGCATCCCGACAGACAGGTAGGGTGCACCTCATTGTGCACCGCAACACAACGGTGTACTGCAACAACAGCAGATAACTCTAGACGCTAGGATGATTATGAAAAGAATAGTGATTTCTACTCTGGTTGCTGGCGCGTCACTCTTTGCCGCAATCAATCAAGCCCATGCGGGTGCAACGCTGGACGCCATTCAGAAGAAAGGATTTGTGCAATGCGGTATCAGTGATGGTTTGCCCGGCTTTTCCTATGCGGACGCCAGCGGCAAATACTCCGGCATTGATGTTGACGTATGCCGCGGCCTTGCTGCCGCCGTATTCGGCGATGCTAATAAAGTTAAATACACGCCGCTGACCGCAAAAGAACGCTTCACTGCGTTGCAATCCGGCGAAGTTGACGTGCTGTCGCGCAACACGACCTGGACCTCTTCCCGCGATGGCGGCATGGGCATGCTCTTTACTGGCGTCACCTACTACGACGGCATTGGCTTTCTGACGCACAACAAAGCGGGCTTAACCAGTGCAAAAGAGCTGGACGGCGCAACCGTCTGTATTCAGGCCGGCACCGATACCGAGCTGAACGTCGCTGACTACTTCAAGACCCATAAAATGCAGTACACCCCCGTCACGTTCGACCGCTCTGATGAAAGCGCCAAAGCGCTGGAGTCTGGCCGCTGCGATACGTTGGCATCAGACCAGTCACAGCTGTACGCACTGCGTATCAAGCTGAGCAAACCCGCTGAATTCATCGTTCTGCCAGAGGTGATTTCCAAGGAGCCGCTGGGCCCGGTGGTACGCCGTGGTGATGAAGAGTGGTTCTCGATCGTACGCTGGACGCTATTCGCTATGCTGAATGCCGAAGAGATGGGTGTGACCTCGAAAAACGTCGATCAACTGGCAGCAAAACCCACCACGCCAGATATGTCTCACCTGCTGGGTCACGAAGGCAGCTACGGTAAAGATCTCAAATTACCGAACGATTGGGCCTTCAAAATCATCAAACAGGTCGGCAACTACGGCGAAATCTTCGAGCGTAATGTCGGTATGGGCAGCGAGTTGAAAATTAAGCGCGGCCTGAACGAGCTGTGGAACAAAGGCGGTATCCAGTACGCGCCAGCGGTACGTTAATTATCAGAGAAACCCGGGCGCAGTGGATCGCTGCGCCCTTCAGCACCCCCGTTTCGAGGTTCAAGCATGCTACAACGCCCAACCGTAAAAGGTGATTTATCACTGACTAATCCAGCGGTGCGCGCCTGGCTGTATCAAATTGTCGTTGTTATCGCGGTATTGGCTGTCGCGGCTTACCTGTTGCACAACACCGTGACCAATCTGTCACAGAGGGGCATCACCTCTGGCTTCGATTTCCTGAATAAAAGCGCCGGCTTTGGCATCGTCCAGCACCTGATTGACTATCAACAAGGCGACACCTACGCTCGCATTTTTCTTGTTGGGCTATTCAATACGCTGCTGGTTTCGGCGCTGTGTATCGTGTTTGCGTCGATTCTCGGCTTCACTGTTGGTCTGGCACGACTGTCCGACAACTGGCTACTACGAAAAATATCTAACGTTTACATCGAGATATTTCGTAATATCCCGCCGCTATTGCAAATCTTCTTCTGGTATTTTGCCGTACTGCGAAATCTACCGGGGCCACGCCAGTCAATTAGCGCCTTTGATGTCGCCTTTCTTAGCAATCGTGGTTTCTATCTGCCCTCTCCTGAATGGGGACCGGGTGCGGCGGCATTTTTTCTTTCTCTCATTATTACGCTAGTGGTGACATGGGGTGTTTTCCGGCGTAACCAGCGCTATCACGCGTCAACCGGTCAGCCACGCAGAACCTGGCCGCTGACGTTAGGCCTGTTACTTGTGCTGTGTGCACTCAGCCACCTGATTTTCGGCCCCGCCTTTCACTGGGATATGCCGGAATTAAAAGGGTTTAACTTCCGCGGCGGCATGGTGTTGATCCCTGAACTGGCGGCATTAACCGTCGCCCTGTCGGTCTACACCTCATCGTTTATCGCCGAGATCATTCGTTCAGGCATCCAATCGGTTTCCCACGGTCAACACGAGGCTGCACGTTCTCTCGGCTTACCGAATCCCGTCACGCTACGCAAAGTGATTCTCCCACAGGCGCTGCGGGTCATCATTCCGCCACTAACCAGCCAGTACCTCAATATTGTGAAGAACTCGTCGCTGGCGGCCGCGATTGGCTATCCCGATATGGTGTCGCTGTTCGCGGGAACGGTGCTGAATCAGACAGGTCAGGCTATCGAAACTATCGCTATTACCATGTCGGTCTACCTCATTATCAGCCTACTGATTTCGCTGCTGATGAACCTGTATAACCGCAAAATCGCGTTAGTCGAACGCTAGAGGACGTCATGACGATGAACCATTATACGCAAGGCCGTCAGTCCCCTCTGTTCAAAGCGATGCAGTGGGCACGGCGTAATCTCTTCTCAAGTATCAGTAATAGCCTGTTAACGCTGTTTTGCCTCTGGCTATTGTGGGTTGCCATACCGCCGCTGCTCAACTGGGCGATCTTTCAGGCTAACTGGATTGGTACAACTCGTAATGACTGTACGCGTGAGGGGGCCTGTTGGGTCTTCATTCATGCCAGATTCGGTCATTTCATGTATGGGCTGTATCCAGCAGAGGAAGTCTGGCGCATCAACTTTGCACTCGCCATCGCGCTACTCAGTATTCTGCCGATGTTCCTGAAAACCATTCCCTATCGCGGACGTTACATTGCCGTCTGGACGGTGGCGTATCCACTTATCGCATGGTGGTTGCTTTACAGCGGTTTTGGCGGGCTCAGCAGAGTAGAAACCTATCAGTGGGGCGGCTTAACGTTGACGTTGATCATCGCCGCCGTGGGTATCGCCGGTGCGTTACCACTTGGCATCTTGCTCGCATTAGGCCGCCGCTCCACGCTGCCGATCGTTCGTATGCTTTCCGTTATCTTCATCGAATTCTGGCGCGGCGTACCGCTCATCACTGTGCTTTTTATGTCATCCGTGATGCTGCCGCTGTTTTTAACGGAAGGCACCACAATCGATAAGCTGCTCAGAGCGCTAGTCGGCGTTATTTTATTCCAGTCCGCCTATGTTGCAGAAGTGGTTCGCGGTGGCTTGCAGGCGCTACCTAAAGGACAGTATGAAGCCGCTGAATCTCTGGGCTTAGGCTATTGGCGCATGCAGGGGCTGGTCATCCTCCCGCAAGCGCTGAAAATGGTTATCCCAGGTCTGGTGAATACCATTATTTCTCTCTTTAAAGACACGAGTCTGGTGATCATCATCGGCCTTTTCGATCTCTTCAGCAGCATCCAACAGGCAACGGTCGATCCCACCTGGCTGGGTATGTCGACAGAAGGCTATGTCTTCGCCGCCATGGTCTATTGGATTTTCTGTTTCAGCATGTCGCGCTATAGCCAACATCTGGAAAATCGTTTTAACACCGGACACAAGTCACACTGAGGCCATCCATGAATCAGACTGCATTAACTCAATCAACCGATCACATGATTACCTTAGAGAATGTGAATAAGTGGTACGGGCAATTTCATGTGCTTAAAGATATTAATTTGCAGGTCCGACAGGGGGAACGCATTGTGCTGTGTGGTCCTTCCGGCTCGGGGAAATCAACCACCATACGCTGCATTAATCATCTTGAAGAACATCAGCAGGGTCGGATTGTTGTTGACGGTATTGAATTGAATAACGATTTACGCAACATCGAAAAAATTCGTACTGAAGTCGGCATGGTTTTTCAACACTTCAATCTGTTTCCGCACTTAACCGTATTGCAAAACTGCACACTGGCGCCATGCTGGGTGCGCCACACACCTAAGAAAGAAGCTGAAGAGTTAGCAATGCACTATCTGGAACGCGTGCGTATTGCCGCCCATGCGCATAAATTTCCGGGGCAGCTATCTGGAGGCCAGCAACAACGCGTGGCCATCGCACGCTCACTGTGCATGAAGCCCAAGATTATGCTGTTTGACGAGCCGACGTCTGCGCTGGATCCTGAAATGGTGAAAGAGGTACTCGATACTATGCTTGGGCTGGCGCAGGACGGGATGACGATGCTCTGCGTCACGCATGAAATGGGGTTCGCAAAAACCGTCGCTGATCGAGTGATCTTTATGGATCAGGGAGAGATCGTGGAACAAGCGCCACCGGATATCTTCTTCTCCAGTCCTCGTTCAGAGCGTACTCAGGCATTTCTCTCACAAATCCTGCACTAATCTGAAGTACTCTGCCTGCGTGTCCTACGCAGGCCTTCCCGAACATCGCCATTATCATGGATCTCACAGCTCGTGTTATCGCATAACTAACGCAAACTGGATGAGGTAGGAAGGTTTCTTCATCCCAAAAGCTGCCCTATGTCCCGTATTTGCTACGGCTATCTATCTGATACACCGTAATAAATCCACAACGGTGAGCAGCAAACCGTTGCACATAATCCCAAATTCCCCATAGCAAAAAGCCCCTGTCTTTCGACAGGGGCTTTCCACTTGTTTGATGCCTGGCAGTTCCCTACTCTCACATGGGGAAGCCCCACACTACCATCGGCGCTACGGCGTTTCACTTCTGAGTTCGGCATGGGGTCAGGTGGGACCACCGCGCTATCGCCGCCAGGCAAATTCTGTTTCATTCCAGCCGTTACTGTGCTGACTTTATCTCTCTTGTCATCACGTAACCACCAGAACCAATCTCTGAACAAGCTGAACATCGTTCTCTATGAGTCTTTCATCACCCACAAAACACCTTCGGTGTTGTAAGGTTAAGCCTCTCGGGTCATTAGTACTGGTTAGCTCAACGTATCGCTACGCTTACACACCCAGCCTATCTACGTCGTCGTCTTCAACGGCCCTTCAGGGGCATCTGGTGCCCAGGGAAGACTCATCTCGAGGCAAGTTTCCCGCTTAGATGCTTTCAGCGGTTATCTCTTCCGCACTTAGCTACCGGGCAATGCAATTGGCATCACAACCCGTACACCAGTGGTGCGTTCACTCCGGTCCTCTCGTACTAGGAGCAACCCCTCTCAATCTTCCAACGCCCACGGCAGATAGGGACCGAACTGTCTCACGACGTTCTAAACCCAGCTCGCGTACCACTTTAAATGGCGAACAGCCATACCCTTGGGACCTACTTCAGCCCCAGGATGTGATGAGCCGACATCGAGGTGCCAAACACCGCCGTCGATATGAACTCTTGGGCGGTATCAGCCTGTTATCCCCGGAGTACCTTTTATCCGTTGAGCGATGGCCCTTCCATTCAGAACCACCGGATCACTAAGACCTGCTTTCGCACCTGCTCGAGCTGTCACTCTCGCAGTCAAGCTAGCTTATGCCTTTGCACTAACCTCCTGATGTCCGACCAGGATTAGCTAACCTTCGTGCTCCTCCGTTACGCTTTGGGAGGAGACCGCCCCAGTCAAACTACCCACCAGACACTGTCCGCAACCCGGATCACGGGTCCACGTTAGAACATCAAACATTAAAGGGTGGTATTTCAAGGTTGGCTCCATGCAGACTGGCGTCCACACTTCAAAGCCTCCCACCTATCCTACACATCAAGGCTCAAGGTTCAGTGTCAAGCTATAGTAAAGGTTCACGGGGTCTTTCCGTCTTGCCGCGGGTACACTGCATCTTCACAGCGAGTTCAATTTCACTGAGTCTCGGGTGGAGACAGCCTGGCCATCATTACGCCATTCGTGCAGGTCGGAACTTACCCGACAAGGAATTTCGCTACCTTAGGACCGTTATAGTTACGGCCGCCGTTTACCGGGGCTTCGATCAAGAGCTTCGCCTTGCGGCTGACCCCATCAATTAACCTTCCGGCACCGGGCAGGCGTCACACCGTATACGTCCACTTTCGTGTTTGCACAGTGCTGTGTTTTTATTAAACAGTTGCAGCCAGCTGGTATCTTCGACTGATTTCAGCTCCATGAGCAAGTCACTTCACTTACCATCAGCGTGCCTTCTCCCGAAGTTACGGCACCATTTTGCCTAGTTCCTTCACCCGAGTTCTCTCAAGCGCCTGAGTATTCTCTACCTGACCACCTGTGTCGGTTTGGGGTACGATTTGATGTTACCTGGAGCTTAGAGGCTTTTCCTGGAAGCGTAGCATCGGTTACTTCATCACCGTAGTGACTCGTCATCACGCCTCAGTGTTAACGATGACCCGGATTTACCAAAGTCATCCACCTTCACGCTTAAACCGGGACAACCGTCGCCCGGATAACCTAGCTTTCTCCGTCCCCCCTTCGCAGTAACACCGAGTACAGGAATATTAACCTGTTTCCCATCGACTACGCTTTTCAGCCTCGCCTTAGGGGTCGACTCACCCTGCCCCGATTAACGTTGGACAGGAACCCTTGGTCTTCCGGCGTGCGGGTTTTTCACCCGCATTATCGTTACTTATGTCAGCATTCGCACTTCTGATACCTCCAGCAGCCCTCACAGGCCACCTTCGCAGGCTTACAGAACGCTCCCCTACCCAACAACACCTAAGTGTCGCTGCCGCAGCTTCGGTGCATGGTTTAGCCCCGTTACATCTTCCGCGCAGGCCGACTCGACCAGTGAGCTATTACGCTTTCTTTAAATGATGGCTGCTTCTAAGCCAACATCCTGGCTGTCTGTGCCTTCCCACATCGTTTCCCACTTAACCATGACTTTGGGACCTTAGCTGGCGGTCTGGGTTGTTTCCCTCTTCACGACGAACGTTAGCACCCGCCGTGTGTCTCCCGTGATAACATTCTTCGGTATTCGTAGTTTGCATCGGGTTGGTAAGTCGGGATGACCCCCTAGCCGAAACAGTGCTCTACCCCCGAAGATGAGTTCACGAGGCGCTACCTAAATAGCTTTCGGGGAGAACCAGCTATCTCCCGGTTTGATTGGCCTTTCACCCCCAGCCACAAGTCATCCGCTAATTTTTCAACATTAGTCGGTTCGGTCCTCCAGTTAGTGTTACCCAACCTTCAACCTGCCCATGGCTAGATCACCGGGTTTCGGGTCTATACCCTGCAACTTAACGCCCAGTTAAGACTCGGTTTCCCTGCGGCTCCCCTATACGGTTAACCTTGCTACAGAATATAAGTCGCTGACCCATTATACAAAAGGTACGCAGTCACCTAACAAGTAGGCTCCCACTGCTTGTACGTACACGGTTTCAGGTTCTATTTCACTCCCCTCGCCGGGGTTCTTTTCGCCTTTCCCTCACGGTACTGGTTCACTATCGGTCAGTCAGGAGTATTTAGCCTTGGAGGATGGTCCCCCCATATTCAGACAGGATGTCACGTGTCCCGCCCTACTCATCGAACTCACAGCTTGTGCATTTTTGTGTACGGGACTATCACCCTTTACTGTGCGACTTTCCAGACGCTTCCACTAACACACAAACTGATTCAGGTTCTGGGCTCCTCCCCGTTCGCTCGCCGCTACTGGGGGAATCTCGGTTGATTTCTTTTCCTCGGGGTACTGAGATGTTTCAGTTCCCCCGGTTCGCCTCATGACACTATGTATTCATGTCATGATAGTGTGTCGAAACACACTGGGTTTCCCCATTCGGGTATCGTCGGGTATAACGCTTCATATCAGCTTACCGACGCTTATCGCAGATTAGCACGCCCTTCATCGCCTCTGACTGCCTAGGCATCCACCGTGTACGCTTAGTCGCTTAACCTCACAACCCGAAGATGTTTCGATTGATTCATCATCGCGCTGCGATTATTTGAGAGACTCATTGACAGGCTGATTCATCATGACCCGCCCGAAGGCAGTCATCAATGTTCAGCTGTCATGTTTCAATTTTCAGCTTGTTCCAGATTGTTAAAGAGCAATATCGTAAACATGACTCCGAAGAATCATCTTTAAGATATTCGTGATAATGTCTTTCACTCATTATCGGATTGGCGTCCCCAAGGGGATTCGAACCCCTGTTACAGCCGTGAAAGGGCAGTGTCCTAGGCCTCTAGACGATGGGGACACGAAAAATCCGCACCAGGTCATAAACCCGGCACGCTCGCGTCAGCATGAGTCTACACTCATGACATCAACAGGTGCGCTTGCTCAGTATTTTCATCAGACAATCTGTGTGAGCACTTCACGCAACACACATCTTCTTGGTAAGGAGGTGATCCAACCGCAGGTTCCCCTACGGTTACCTTGTTACGACTTCACCCCAGTCATGAATCACAAAGTGGTAAGCGCCCTCCCGAAGGTTAAGCTACCTACTTCTTTTGCAACCCACTCCCATGGTGTGACGGGCGGTGTGTACAAGGCCCGGGAACGTATTCACCGTAGCATTCTGATCTACGATTACTAGCGATTCCGACTTCATGGAGTCGAGTTGCAGACTCCAATCCGGACTACGACGTACTTTATGAGGTCCGCTTGCTCTCGCGAGGTCGCTTCTCTTTGTATACGCCATTGTAGCACGTGTGTAGCCCTACTCGTAAGGGCCATGATGACTTGACGTCATCCCCACCTTCCTCCGGTTTATCACCGGCAGTCTCCTTTGAGTTCCCGACCGAATCGCTGGCAACAAAGGATAAGGGTTGCGCTCGTTGCGGGACTTAACCCAACATTTCACAACACGAGCTGACGACAGCCATGCAGCACCTGTCTCACAGTTCCCGAAGGCACTAAGGCATCTCTGCCGAATTCTGTGGATGTCAAGAGTAGGTAAGGTTCTTCGCGTTGCATCGAATTAAACCACATGCTCCACCGCTTGTGCGGGCCCCCGTCAATTCATTTGAGTTTTAACCTTGCGGCCGTACTCCCCAGGCGGTCGATTTAACGCGTTAGCTCCGGAAGCCACGCCTCAAGGGCACAACCTCCAAATCGACATCGTTTACAGCGTGGACTACCAGGGTATCTAATCCTGTTTGCTCCCCACGCTTTCGCACCTGAGCGTCAGTCTTTGTCCAGGGGGCCGCCTTCGCCACCGGTATTCCTCCAGATCTCTACGCATTTCACCGCTACACCTGGAATTCTACCCCCCTCTACAAGACTCTAGCCTGTCAGTTTTGAATGCAGTTCCCAGGTTAAGCCCGGGGATTTCACATCCAACTTAACAGACCGCCTGCGTGCGCTTTACGCCCAGTCATTCCGATTAACGCTTGCACCCTCCGTATTACCGCGGCTGCTGGCACGGAGTTAGCCGGTGCTTCTTCTGCGGGTAACGTCAATCAATAAGGTTATTAACCTTACTGCCTTCCTCCCCGCTGAAAGTGCTTTACAACCCGAAGGCCTTCTTCACACACGCGGCATGGCTGCATCAGGCTTGCGCCCATTGTGCAATATTCCCCACTGCTGCCTCCCGTAGGAGTCTGGACCGTGTCTCAGTTCCAGTGTGGCTGGTCATCCTCTCAGACCAGCTAGGGATCGTCGCCTAGGTGAGCCATTACCTCACCTACTAGCTAATCCCATCTGGGCACATCTGATGGCGAGAGGCCCTAAGGTCCCCCTCTTTGCTCTTGCGAGGTTATGCGGTATTAGCTACCGTTTCCAGTAGTTATCCCCCTCCATCAGGCAGTTTCCCAGACATTACTCACCCGTCCGCCGCTCGTCACCCAAAGAGCAAGCTCTTCTGTGCTACCGCTCGACTTGCATGTGTTAGGCCTGCCGCCAGCGTTCAATCTGAGCCATGATCAAACTCTTCAATTTAAGATTTGTTTGATTTGCTGAACTCGTCAGCGATGCTCAAAGAATTAAAACTGTTTATTCGTAATGAATTTACTGTTGTTCACTCTTCAAGACTTTTTTATATCGTTAAGATACGGTCTTGTGAGTGCCCACACAGATTGTCTGATTAAATTGTTAAAGAGCAGTGCCACTTCATCGGTGGCGCGGGCTGCATATACTATGCTTTTCCGCTGTGAAGTCAAGTCATTACTGACCGCCTTCGGTGAATCTTTTTCCTGTCACCACAACTGCGTGTCGCTGTTGCCGTGTCAGTGGAGGCGCATTATAGGGACTTCTCGGCCACTGACAAGTGCTAAATGCAAAAAAATGACCGAGTGGGGATTTTTTCAGCAAAGCGCATTAAAAGACGCCGTTATGCCGGATTTTTCGCCGCTAATTGAGCGAAATCCTGAGCGAAACGGGAAACCTGCTGCCAGTCTGTATATTCAATCTCTTTAGTGCTGTCTGTTTCCCCCCCAGTGATACGCATAATGAGTTGAATCATTATCCGATCAAACCAGCGGTAGCGTGGGTAGCGTAGAGCGCCAGCAAACACGCAGCACAAATCCGGCTGCCAGGGAGAATTCAGCAGAAATTTACGCGTATAGGCATTGGTTTGTATTGTGCGCTTTTCTGGCTTACGCGCAGTGAGGTTCACGGAGAAGAATGCGCTGGGTAGCTGCTGTAGAGAAGTCAGATGCTTATGGATAAATTGATTTACCGCAGGATGAAAGCGTCCGTATCGAATTGATGCCCCAATCAAGACCTGATCGTATTGGCTCAGATCGATATCATTCGCATTGAGTACGTTAACAACATCGCACTCTAGGGTTCCTTTCAGCGTATTTGCAATATAGGAGGCAATCGCTCTTGTTTGCCCATCCCGACTCGAAAACACGATCAATGCTTTCATTGTTCTTTATCCTTATGGGGACTATTCCCGCCAGAAAGTTGGCGTAAACAGCACTAAAAGCGTGAAGACTTCCAAACGACCAAACAGCATCGTCAGTATCAGAATCCATTTCGCCGTATCATTCATCGAGGTAAAATTCTCAGCGACAACGCCCAGCCCCGGCCCCAGGTTATTCAATGTGGCCGCGACCGCCGCAAACGCGGAGAAATCATCAACACCTGTCGCAATGACGGCCAGCATACTGACAATAAAAACCAGCGCATACGCGGAGAAGAATCCCCACACGGCTTCAAGGATGCGTTCAGGCAACGCCCGATGACCCAGCTTAATCGTATAAACCGCATTCGGATGCACTAACCGCTTAAGCTCACGCGACCCTTGTAAGAAAAGCAGCAGGATACGAATCACTTTCAAGCCGCCCCCGGTTGAGCCCGCACACCCGCCAATAAACGCAGAACACAGAAGCAAAACCGGCAGGAAAAGCGGCCACGATGCGATACTGTCTGTCGTAAACCCTGCCGTTGTCGCCATAGAGACAACCTGGAAAAACGCCTGGTTGATCGTCTGCATCCCGCTGTCATAAACGTGGTGGAACCACAGGACAATCGTACACACGGCCACCAGCGACAGTTGAACAAAGATGAACATGCGGAATTCCGGGTCACGCCAGTATACCTTCAGGCTGCGACCGCTCAGCAGGGCAAAGTGCAAGCCAAAGTTACAGCCGGAAATCAGCAGGAATATCGCGATGATGGTGTTGATCGTTGGACTATTGAAGTAGCCGATACTGGCATCGTGGGTAGAGAATCCTCCGACGGACACCGTAGAGAAGCTGTGGCCAATCGCATCGAATATCGGCATACCCGCCAGCCAAAGCGCGACAGCGCAAGCGATGGTAAGTAAGAGATAAATCAGCCACAGCGTTTTTGCCGTATCGGCAATACGCGGGCGCATTTTGTTTTCCTTCAACGGCCCCGGCATCTCCGCGCGATAAAGCTGCATCCCACCAACACCAAGAATCGGCAGGATGGCAACCGCGAGTACGATGATCCCCATCCCACCAAACCATTGCAGCATTTGTCGATAAAACAGGATGGCTTTAGGCAGTGAATCCAGCCCGACCAGCGTAGTGGCACCCGTTGTCGTTAGGCCAGAGAACGATTCGAAAAAAGCATCCGTTACGCCCAGATTAGGATGTTCAGCAAACAGGAAAGGCAGCGCACCAACGCTTCCCAGCACCGTCCAGAAGAGAACAACGATCAGAAACCCTTCGCGAGATTTCAATTCATGCTTCTGTTTGCGGTTTGGTAACCACAGCATGATGCCAATCGCCAGCGCGACAATAAATGTCTGCGTAAACGCTCGGCCTGCGCCATCGCGGTAAATTAACGCCACCAGTCCGGGAATAACCATTGTCCCGGAAAACAGGATAACCAACTGGCCGACAATACGAGTTATGGCGCGCAAGTGCATCGCAGGGAATTCCTTAATGATTCATAAAAAGCGCTGGGATTATTATGGAACCGGCAATAAATGCAACGCGCCGCGGCTTAAATCACGCAATTTCATTGCCGCCTCCTCGGTTCCCCTAACGGGGATAGAGAACCGCAATACGACTTCCACGCCATACTCACTATGCAGAACTTTTCCACCAAGTTGGAAGATCAGGGATTCCACCTGGGGCAACAGTGCATAGTCACATTGTAAGCCATACTCTTTTTGCAATACTTTCTCTTGCAGCGATAGCAGCTTCAGCGCTTGCTGAACGCCACCGCCATAAGCCTTCACTAATCCACCCGTGCCCAGCGGGATTCCGCCATAGTAGCGTACGACCACAGCCGTAATCTCACCGATACCGCTTCCCATCAGTTGCGACAGCATCGGCTTACCCGCCGTGCCGGAAGGCTCACCATCGTCAGAAAAACCAAGCTGCTGGGAATCGTCAGGTGCACCCGCAACAAACGCCCAGCAGTGGTGACCCGCCGAAGCATGCTCTTCTCTGACATGCTGGATAAACGCTTTTGCCGCGTCGATTCCCGGCGTTGCCGCCAGGATCGTCGTAAAGCGGCTTTTCTTGATTTCCTCGCTGAAGCTCACTGGCGCAGCAGGAATGGGGTACGCTTGCATCAGGCCAGATTCAGGTCGCGGGTCATGTTCTCCACACGCCCGTCATGAATGACAATATTATCCTCAATACGGATACCACCAAACGGTTTCAACGCATCGATTTTTTGCCAGTCAAAGTGCTGACTCAATTCGCCCTCACGCCACGGAGCGAGTAAGGATTCGATGAAGTAGATGCCCGGTTCGATCGTCATGACCATGCCGGGTTCAAGCACACGAGTACAACGCAGATAAGGATGCTGCGACGGTGCTGCCAGATGTGTGCCGCGATCGTCTTGCATAAATCCGGCGACATCATGCACCTGCAAGCCCAGCGGGTGGCCAAGACCGTGCGGCAGGAAAGGCGATGTCAGCCCCTGCTCCACCATGGCCTCTTCGCTGATGTCCCGCACCAGTTGATGTGATTTCAGTAGCTTCGCAATCCGCTGATGCATCTGAATATGGTAATCGGTATAGCGCACTCCCGCCTGAACGGTATCAATCAATGACAGCATTTCCTGATTGAGATCTTTAATCAGCGAGCCAAACGCGCCATCGCTCTGCGCAGAATAGGTACGCGTCAGATCGGCGGCATAGCCGTTATATTCGGCACCCGCATCAATCAGGAAGCTACGGACATCGGAAGGCACCTGATGATCGAGCTGGGTATAGTGCAACACTGCGGCATGTTCATTTAGCGCGATGATATTACCGTAAGGGACATCGATATCACGATGACCAGTGGCCGTCAGATACGCTAGGTTAATATCGAATTCGCTCATCCCGGACAGGAACGCTTCATGCGCCGCCCGGTGACCGACAACGGCGGTCTTCTGCGCTTCACGCATGCAGGCCAGCTCGTAATCCGTTTTATAAGCCCGATGGTAGTGTAGATAATCCAGCACGCCCTGAGGGTTAATATTTTCTGCACGAATCCCCAAATCCTGCGCACGCTGCGGGGCATAGCCGATGTAGGCAACACGTTCGCGCGGCGATGGAAGCAGTTGCCCAATATCATCAGCATTCCGTAGCACGGTAATATCGATGTCTTCAGTCCAAAAACTCTCGGGAACCGGTGCAACGTTATGCCAGTAATCCACCGGCGAGTAGAACCACAGTTTTGGCGGGTTAACGCCGTCAACCCATAGCCAGCAGTTCGGCACCTGCGTGACGGGCACCCAGGCTTTAAATTGCGGGTTAACTTTAAAAGGATAGTCGTGATCGTCCAGAAAAACGGTCAACAGCTCACCAGAGTGAATCAGTAATGCGTCAAGCTGATGGCGCGCTAAAACCGCCTGAGCACGCGCTTGCAGCGTAGCCAGATGGTGATGATATAAAGAAGCCAGCTTTTCCATGAGTATCCTTGTACGTCACGACATGATCTCTCCATTTTAACACAGGCATTCCCCGAGGGCAGCGTCCGGTGCTTTGTGATCGATTCGGCAAAAAATTAATCTCTCGTTTGCAAAACGTTAACATTAAAACCACAATTCGATTATCTGGTCATACCAGATCACTCACACAAACAGCGGAGATAAACATGCTTTATCAAGGTGAATCCCTCTACCTTAACTGGCTTGAGGACGGCATTGCCGAGCTGGTATTTTCTGCCCCTGGCTCCGTAAACAAGCTAGATACCCGCACGGTTGCCAGCCTGGGTAAAGCGTTGGACGCTCTGGCGGAACAGCCAAACCTGAAGGGCTTACTGCTACGTTCTGACAAACCGGCATTTATTGTCGGTGCCGATATCACAGAATTCCTTTCCCTTTTTGCCGCCCCGGCCGAAAAGCTGCATGAATGGCTTGTCTTCGCCAACAACATTTTCAGCCGCCTTGAGGATCTGCCCGTTCCCACGCTGTCTGCCATTAATAGCTATGCGTTGGGCGGCGGATGTGAATGTGTGCTGGCAACCGACTTTCGTTTAGCGACGACAGATGCACGCATCGGGCTGCCTGAGACCAAACTGGGGATCATGCCGGGCTTTGGCGGCACGGTCAGGCTGCCACGCCTGCTGGGCGCGGACAGCGCGCTGGAGATTATCGCCGCAGGCAAAGACATCGGTGCAGCCGATGCTTTAAAAGTGGGACTAGTGCAAGCCGTTGTCGCCAATGACAAGCTGGTTCACGCCGCCATCAAGATGTTGAAACAGGCGATTAATGGCTCACTGGACTGGCAGGCTTACCGACGTCCGAAACTTGAACCGCTGAAGCTCAATAAGATCGAAGCCATGATGAGCTTTACCACCGCCAAAGCGATGGTGCTACAAACTGCGGGCAAGCACTATCCGGCACCGATGCTAGCGGTAAAAACCATCGAAGCTGCCGCGACCATGACACGCGATGACGCATTGCAGCTTGAGACGCAGCACTTCGTTCAACTGGCGCGTTCCAATGAAGCCCGCGCACTCGTCGGCATTTTCCTCAACGATCAGTATGTTAAAAGCAAAGCGAAGAAGCTGGTTGGCGAAACATCCGTACCGCAGCAGGTCGCCGTGCTAGGGGCAGGCATTATGGGCGGCGGCATTGCCTATCAATCTGCGTTCAAAGGCGTGCCGATTCGGATGAAAGATATCAACGAGAAGCCGCTCGCGCTGGGGATGAATGAAGCAGCCAAGCTCCTGAATAAGCAGATGGAACGAGGCAAGCTGGACGGAATGAAAATGGCGACGATTCTGGCCAGTATTCAGCCAACGCTGGATTACGCCGGATTCGAGCGCACCGACATCGTGGTTGAGGCCGTGGTTGAGAACCCGAAAATCAAAGCCAGCGTGTTGGCAGAAACCGAATCGCACGTGAGTGAGAATACGATTCTGGCCTCGAATACCTCAACGATCCCAATCGCTTCACTGGCTGCATCGCTAAAACGACCGCAAAACTTCTGTGGTATGCACTTCTTCAACCCGGTACACCGCATGCCGCTGGTCGAAATCATTCGCGGCCCTCAAACCAGCGACAACACCATCGCCAGCGTGGTGGCTTACGCCAGCAAGATGGGCAAAACGCCAATTGTCGTGAACGACTGCCCTGGATTCTTCGTGAATCGGGTGCTGTTCCCCTATTTTGCTGCGTTTAGCCTATTGCTCAGAGACGGTGCCGATTTCCGCGATATCGATAATGTCATGGAGAAAAAATTCGGTTGGCCGATGGGCCCGGCCTATCTGCTGGACGTTGTCGGTATTGATACCGCTCACCATGCTCAGGCCGTGATGGCTGAGGGCTTCCCACAGCGCATGGCGAAAGACTATCGCGATGCGATTGATGTGCTGTTTGAACACCAGCGTTTCGGGCAAAAGAATGGTCACGGCTTCTACCGTTATCAAACCGATAGCAAGGGAAAACTGCGTAAAGAACAGGATGAGGCTGTAGATGCGATCCTTCAGGACATCAGCCAGCCGAAAAAAGCGTTCAGCGCAGAAGAGATTATCGCCCGCATGATGATCCCGATGATTAATGAAGTCGCTCGCTGTCTGGAAGAAGATATCGTCGCCAGCCCCGCCGAAGCGGACATGGCGCTGGTATATGGGTTAGGTTTCCCTCCCTTCCACGGCGGAGCCTGCCGCTATCTGGATACCTTGGGTAGCGAACGTTATGTCGAGATGGCGCAACAGCTGGCGCACCTCGGCGCCATCTATCAGGTGCCTGACGGCTTGCAGCAAAAAGCCAAAAGCAATGAAGGCTATTATCCGTCGGTCGCGCCACACGCGGACGTTTCTTACGGTCAACCGGCATGAGGACAGGAAATATGGAAAAGGTAGTAATTGTTGATGCCGTACGTACGCCGATGGGGCGATCCAAAGGCGGCGCTTTCCGTCAGGTGAGAGCCGAAGACCTGTCTGCACACCTGATGCGTAGCCTGCTGAGCCGTAACGCGGCGCTGGACGCCCGTGAGATCGATGATATCTATTGGGGATGTGTGCAACAGACGCTGGAGCAAGGCTTCAACGTCGCCCGTAATGCCGCTTTGCTGGCAGAAATTCCGATGAATGTCCCTGCGACCACGGTTAATCGGCTGTGCGGTTCCTCCATGCAGGCGCTCCACGATGCCGCCCGTGCCATTATGGTGGGCGACGCACATGTCTGCTTAATTGGCGGCGTTGAGCATATGGGGCATGTGCCGATGAATCATGGCGTCGATTTTCATCCGGGGCTAAGCCGCATCACGGCTAAAGCTGCGGGTATGATGGGACTGACAGCTGAGATGCTGGCGCGTATGCACAATATTGGTCGTGAGATGCAGGACCAGTTCGCCGCACGTTCGCACCAGCGTGCCCACAGCGCCACCCAGTCAGGAGCGTTTCGTCATGAAATCATCCCCACGGCGGGCCATGATGCAGACGGTGCGTTGCAACGCTTCGATTATGATGAGGTCATTCGTCCAGACACCACCGTCGATAGCCTGGCCGCACTCAAACCGGCATTCGATCCGGTTAACGGTACGGTGACAGCCGCATCGTCCTCGGCGCTATCCGATGGTGCCGCAGCCATGTTGATCATGAGCGAATCCCGCGCGGCATCATTAGGCTTACCGGTACGGGCTCGCATTCGGGCGATGGCCGTCGTTGGCTGCGATCCTTCGATCATGGGTTACGGCCCCGTCCCCGCGACTAAACTGGCATTGAAACGGGCAGGGCTCAGTCTGGCCGATATCGGTATCTTTGAACTGAATGAAGCATTCGCCGCCCAGACGCTACCCTGCATTAAAGATCTGGGGCTGCTGGAACAGTTGGATGAAAAGGTCAATCTCAATGGCGGCGCGATTGCGCTGGGGCACCCGCTCGGTTGCTCAGGCGCACGCATCTCTACCACGTTGATTAATCTGATGGAAGGCCGCGACGCTCAGTTTGGCGTGGCGACGATGTGCATCGGGCTGGGACAAGGCATTGCGACGGTATTTGAGCGCGTCTAAACACAGAAAAGCTCTGCCAGAGCACGACTAGAAACCAAAAATCCCACAGCCGTGGGATTTTTATTTTGCTGCTTATGTCTTTCTGCTATCGACTGCTTTAAATAAACGAAAACGCATCGCTGAACATATGCGCTGTCAGCGCACCGCGCTCGTTACAAAAACGCTCACGTGCAATTTTCGCCATTTCAAAGCGACCAGCAATATAGATATCCTGCTCTGCCAGTGAGCCGTAATCCTGTAATACCGCACTCAGGACTGTTCCCGTTCTGCCATCCCATCCTGCTTCCGGCTGCTCGACTACCGGCACTACGCGCAGATTCGGGTGCTTGGCCGCAAAGCCTTCAAGCTCGGTTAAGTCATACAGATGCTGGGATTCACGTCCACCCCAGTAAATAGCGATATCACGCTCGGGTTGCTGCGCCAGTGCGGTCAGCAGAATAGAACGCACATACGAAAATCCGGTTCCGCCCGCAATCAACACCAAGGGGCGCGTACTCTCTTCCCGCAGCCAGGCTTCGCCGTGCGGGATATCGACCGTCAGGGATTTTTCCTTATGGATGCGTTCCATCACGGCCATCGCGTAAAGATTCAGCTCGGACGCCCCAATGTGCAACTCAATAAAGTTTTTATCCATCGGGGTCGATGCCAGTGAAAAAGGACGTTTATCTCGATCGCCCATCACCACCATCAAATACTGGCCAGCCCGAAAGGAAAACGGCGCTTCAGGTAACAAACGCACACGATAGACCGTATCGGTTATGGCTTCGACCGAAGTCACTTTACAGCTCAATGTTGTCATGCATTCCCTCTATAGGGTCATAAAAGCAAAACTGAGAACAGAGCAGCAGCCGTTAACGCTGGGGCTCTCTGTCACTAAAAATGGCCAGTTCATCCCATATTTCATCAATGCGGGCACAAACCTGTGGGTCTTTCTTGATGGGATGTCCCCACTCGCGCTGCGTCTCGCCAGGCCATTTATTGGTGGCGTCCAGACCCATTTTGGATCCAAGACCAGAAACCGGCGAGGCAAAATCAAGGTAATCTATCGGCGTATTTTCTACTAATACCGTATCGCGCGCCGGATCCATACGCGTCGTGATCGCCCATATGACGTCGTTCCAGTCACGCGCATTAACGTCATCATCGCAGACAATGACAAATTTCGTATACATGAACTGGCGTAAAAAAGACCAAACGCCCATCATGACGCGTTTAGCATGGCCAGGGTACTGTTTCTTCATGGTAACGACCGCCAGACGGTAAGAGCAACCCTCCGGTGGCAAATAAAAATCAACAATCTCAGGAAACTGCTTTTGCAGGATCGGCACGAAAACTTCGTTCAACGCCACGCCCAAAACAGCAGGTTCGTCCGGTGGCCGGCCGGTGTAAGTCGAGTGATAAATGGCATTCTGGCGCTGAGTAATATGCGTGACGGTAAAGACCGGGAAGTGATCGACTTCATTGTAATAGCCGGTATGGTCACCATAAGGCCCTTCCGCTGCCATTTCTCCGGGTTCAATATAGCCTTCCAGAACAATTTCCGCACTGGCGGGAACTTCCAAATCGTTCGACAGACACTTCACCACTTCGGTCTTATGCCCGCGCAGCAAACCCGCAAAAGCATATTCTGATAGCGTATCAGGGACAGGCGTCACCGCACCGAGGATCGTCGCGGGGTCAGCGCCCAATGCGACAGACACCGGAAAGCGCTGCCCCGGATTTTCCTGACACCATTCCTGGAAATCCAATGCGCCGCCGCGATGAGATAGCCAGCGCATGATCAGTTTGTTTTTACCCAGTACCTGCTGGCGATAGATCCCCAGATTCTGCCGCTCTTTATGCGGCCCGCGCGTTACGGTGAGCCCCCAGGTAATCAGCGGAGCAGCATCTTCCGGCCAGCACTGCATCACCGGAATCCGGCGCAGGTCAACATCATCCCCCCGCCAAATCTGTTCCTGACACGGCGCAGAAGACAGACGCTTCGTCGGCATATTCAGTACCTGACGGAACTTCGGCATTTTATCCACCAGATCGCGGAACCCCTTGGGCGGCTCCGGCTCTTTCAGAAACGCCAGCAGCTTGCCCACCTCACGCAATGCGCTGACGTCTTCCTGCCCCATTCCCAATGCAACACGTTTCGGCGTGCCAAATAAATTGCACAGCACCGGCATGTCATAGCCTTTGGGGTTCTCAAACAGGAGCGCAGGGCCTTCCGCACGCAGCGTTCGGTCGGCAATTTCCGTCATTTCAAGGTAGGGATCGATGGGCTGGGTAATGCGTTTCAACTCCCCTCTCTCTTCCAGCAGCGAGAGGAATTCGCGTAAGTCACGGTATTTCATGCTATTCATCGGGGGCAGTCTATCGTTCTGGCTATTATAAAGTCTCTTCGCCAACCTGTCGCTTCCTGCAACGCCTATTTATAGTAAGAATCTGCTCACTATCAAGACTCCGATCGCCAAAATGTGGTAACAAAAATATCTGCCGAAAATTTTTTATCCGTGCTCGCTTTTGTTATGCTTGCTCGTCGGAATCATAAGTCTGCGAAATTATGGAAGCTTGGTACTTACTGTATTGTAAACGTGGTCAACTGCTGCGTGCGAAAGAGCATCTGGAACGTCAGGATGTCACCTGCGTGAGCCCGATGATCACGCTGGATAAGATCGTTCGTGGTAAACGAACGGAAGTGTGTGAACCGCTGTTCCCGAACTACCTGTTTGTGGAGTTCGACCCCGAACGCATCCACACCACCACCATCAGCGCGACGCGCGGGGTGAGCAACTTTGTGCGATTCGGTGCACTGCCCGCTACCATTCCGCAGCAGGTTATCGATGAATTGTCACTTCGCCCTGTTCAGGGAATCATTGACCCACTGACGCCACAGCCCGGCGATAGCGTGGTCATTACCGACGGTATTTTCTCTGGTCTTCAGGCTATCTACACCGAGCCTGACGGCGAAGCCCGCTCGATGCTGTTGCTGAATATGTTGAATAAACAGGTCAGACAGAGCATCGATAACCGCGAGTTTCGCAAAGCCTAGTCCTTGTAAAATATAATCCTTTTAAAACATAGCCCTTTGAAAAAATAGTCTTTCGAAAAATGTAGCCCTTCGAAAAGCTTAGCTCGACGTTCCTTGTCCGTTCGCCCTATCCGGCGCGCTTGCCGCGCCGGATGAGAACAGACTTAGCGCTGCATATGCTGATCGTGCAGCCACTGTGCGACACGCTTGGCAAAATAGGTCAGCACACCATCTGCACCCGCGCGTTTAAAGCACAGCAGAGACTCCATCACTACTGGCTGCTCTTGCAGCCAACCATTCTGAATTGCCGCCATGTGCATCGCGTACTCACCAGATACCTGATAAGCAAACGTCGGCACGCCGAAGGTATCTTTGACACGACGCACCACGTCCAGATATGGCATCCCCGGTTTGACCATCACCATATCTGCACCTTCCTGCAAATCCTGCGCAATTTCTTGCAAGGCTTCATCGCTGTTAGCCGGATCCATCTGGTAGGTTTTCTTGTTGCCACCTTTCAGATTGCCAGCTGAGCCCACGGCGTCACGGAAAGGCCCGTAATAGCACGACGCATACTTAGCCGAGTACGCCATGATCTGGGTATTGATCAGGTTCTGCGCTTCGAGGGTGTCGCGAATAGCGCCGATGCGACCGTCCATCATGTCGCTAGGCGCAATAATTTCGGCTCCAGCTTCCGCGTGGGACAACGCCTGACGCACCAAAATCTCCTTGGTGACGTCGTTAATCACATAGCCATCTGCATCGATAATCCCGTCCTGCCCGTGCGTGGTATAGGGATCGAGCGCCACATCCGTCAGCAAACCCAGCTCTGGGACGGCGTCTTTCAATGCGCGAATTGTGCGAGGAACCAGACCATCCGGGTTATAGGCTTCTTCGGCATAGAGCGATTTCTTATCCGCTTCAATAACGGGGAACAGCGACAGCACCGGAACGCCGAGCTTAGCGATCTCTTCGGCTTCTTTCAGAAGCACGTCGATAGTCATCCGGTATACCCCCGGCATTGAAGGCACTTCCTGACGATGATTTGTCCCTTCCATCACGAAAACGGGATAAATCAAATCATTCACCGTCAGTTGATTCTCAGCAACAAGGCGGCGGCTGAAATCATGGCGGCGAATGCGACGCATACGTCGGCCGGGGAAAGTGCCGGGAAAAGCAGTGCTCATGTCATTATTCTCCTGAATCAGGCCAGCCGGAAAACCCGGCGGGCATTTTCATCTGTTGTCTGTCCCAACCATGTGGCATCTTCTCCACGCCACTCCGCAATCTGGCGAATAATATGAGGCAGATAACAGGGTTCGTTACGGCGGGAGGCCGGTTTAGGGCGAAAATCCCGGGGTAACAGATAAGGTGCGTCGGTTTCCACCAACAGCCGATCGGCAGGAATATGCGGCAGTAAGGCGCGCAGCTCAAGCCCGCGACGCTCATCGCAAACCCAGCCGGTAATGCCGACCATCAGCCCCGCAGCCAGACACTCATCCAATTCATGACGATTGCCGGTAAAGCAGTGAACGACGGCGGCAGGTAACTGACTCAACCACGGCGTCAGCAGAGAGATAAAGCGGGAATGGGCATCACGACAGTGAAGGAAAACCGGCATGGACCGTTCGGCCGCTATCGCTAGCTGCGCACTGAATGCCCGTTCCTGCTCTTCTGGCGTCGAAAAGTTACGGTTGAAATCCAACCCGCATTCACCAATAGCAACCACGCAGGCGGCGCTTGCCATCTGATGAAGCTGCTCAGCGATGTCGTCATTCCATTGGCTGGCATCATGCGGATGAACGCCTGCCGTTGACCAACAGTAATCGGGGTAGGCTTGCGCCAGTAACATGGCCTGATGGCTTTCCTGAGCGCTTGTTCCGGTGATCAAGATGCCGCTGACACCCGCTTCCTTTGCCCGGATGACGACCTGCTCTCTGTCTTTTTCAAACTGAGAACTGGTTAGATTGACACCGATATCAAACATGACTCTCACCTGCCCGTGACCGTTCGCCGATTTTACGCTGGCGAATAAAAAAATAAGACCTCTCAAAGAGAGGTCATTTTACCGTCCTACCGCAGGAAACCGTTCGTTACTGCGATGGCTCTTCGGTTTCAGCGCGTCGGCCTTTGCCAACATAAAACCGCGAGAAGAAGACGCCGATTTCAAACAGCAGATACATGGGAATCGCCAGCAGCGTCTGCGAGAAAACATCCGGTGGCGTTAGCAACATACCGACAACGAACGCGCCGACCAAAATATAGGGGCGCTTTCTTTTCAGCTCTTCCGGCGTCACCACGCCACTCCAGCAGAGCAGCACAATGGCAACTGGCACTTCAAACGATATCCCGAACGCCATGAACAGCGCCATAACAAAATCGAGGTAGTTATTGATGTCCGTCGCAATCAGCACGCCAATAGGCGCGGTTTTCGCAAAAAAGCCAAACGCCAGCGGGAACACTACGAAGTACGCGAACGCCATGCCCATATAAAACAGCAGACTACTGGAGACCAGCAACGGCATCATTAAGCGACGCTCATGTTTATACAGGGCTGGAGCCACAAATGCCCACACCTGATACAGCACCAGCGGCGCAGCGACAAACACTGAGACAATCATCGTCAGTTTTATCGGCGCAAAAAAAGGCGAGGCGACATCAGTCGCGATCATGCTGGCACCCGCAGGTAATTGCTCAATGAGCGGGGCAGAAACCAGTTGATAAATGTCGTTGGCAAAGTACACCAGCGAAATAAATACCGCCAGCACACAGATAATGCTGTTCAGTAGCCGCTTACGTAGCTCAATCAGGTGGCTAATTAGCGGTTGAGTCTCTTCATCGGCCATAAACTAACGACTATCGCTCGGTTGGCGGGCAGAAACAGCAGAAGACTGGGACTGCTCAGGTTTGACATTATCGCTGCTGACAGCGTCATCACTCGCGGCGTTGTGACCATCATGGTGATGTTCAGCCACAGTAGCGCTTTCAGGTTTAGGCTGACTGACTGCCGGACGTACTGCGGTTTCCGTTTCAATCACCCCATCGTAGGCCGCTTCGGGATCGCTCAGCGGGGTGCTGTGCTGCGGTTCCACGGTCGCGCGATGACCTTCTGACGTTTGGTGGTCATCTGGCTTTTGCGGCGACACTGTCTCGGTATAGCCACGTTTCATCGCTTCCGCCGCTTCTTTGAGTTCATCCATTGAGGCTTTCAACTCAGGCGACAGGTTCTGCAAACTGGCTTTTTCGACTTTCTTCAGGCTTTCCTGAAACTCTTGGAGTTTCAGTTCCTGCGACAGCTCATTCTGAACCGTAGACGCCAGCGAACGCAGCGTCCTGATCCAGCTTGCAACCGTTCTGACTGCCACAGGCAAACGCTCCGGCCCGAGGACAATCAGGCCAAGAACCATCACCAATAGCAATTCACCAAAACCGATATCGAACACAGATTACACCTGCTCTTTATGCTGGCTCTTCGTTTCGCCTGGCTTGACGTCTGCTTGGTTGTCAGCGATAGACTTGGTAGAGAAATCGGCATCTGGCTGCGTTTTGTCCGCGCCAGTAGACGGCTGATCGTCACCCATCGCTTTCTTAAAGCCTTTGATGGATGCACCCAGATCCGAACCCAGCGTTCTCAGCTTGTTGGTTCCGAACAGTAAGATGACGATAACTGCGATAATCAACAGGTTCCAGAGACTAATACCACCCATAACATTTACCTCTTTTCAAAAAGGGGAACGACAGAATTCTCGTTATTATATCGGGTAATTCTGACGTGCATCATGATCTGCTTCAACGAGTTCGACGCCAACCGATAATCCAGGCAACAATTCCTGCGGCCATCAACCCCGAAGGAACCATATCGGCCTCAACACGGCTGATCAGTAATAACGTACCACTGATTAGCAACGTTGCGCCAATACCCAAAAGATATCGTGACTGCCCTTGACGAGACTGCTGCGTCTTCAACTCATAGGCCAACTGATCGACGCTTTGCTTTAACATCTTATGCTGACGTAACCCGTCATAAAATAATTCAGGGACTTCCGGCAATTTTTCAGCCCAGAACGGTGCTTTTTCTTTGAGCGCACGGAAAACCGCAGGCAAACCGACCTGTTGTTTCAGCCAGTTTTCCAGAAACGGCTTGGCGGTTTTCCACAGGTCGAGCTGCGGATAAAGCTGCCGCCCCACGCCTTCAACATACAGCAACGTTTTTTGCAACAACACTAGCTGAGGCTGTACTTCCATATTGAAGCGACGCGCCGTATTAAATAGATTTAGTAATACATGGCCGAACGAAATTTCTGCCAACGGCTTCTCAAAGATCGGCTCACAGACCGTACGAATGGCAAACTCAAAATCGGCAACATTGGTGTCTGGAGGCACCCAGCCCGAATCCACATGCAGTTCGGCAACTTTGCGATAATCGCGGTTGAAGAAGGCAATGAAATTCTCAGCCAGATAGCGCTTATCTTCTTTATTCAACGAACCAACGATGCCGCAATCAATACCAATGTATTGCGGGTCTTCAGGGTGCTCGTAGCTGATAAAGATATTGCCGGGGTGCATATCTGCGTGGAAGAAACTGTCGCGGAACACCTGCGTGAAGAAAACCTGAACGCCGCGTTCTGCCAGTAGCTTCATATCCGTGCCATTGGCTGTCAGCGCGTCGACATCAGAAACAGGAATACCGTAGATTCGCTCCATCACCAACATGCCTTCGCTGCAGTAATCCGAATAAACTTCCGGCACATACAGCATCGGGCTGTTCTCAAAATTACGCCGCAGTTGGATGGCGTTTGCCGCTTCTCGCAGCAGGTTCAGCTCATCAAGCAGCGTTTTTTCATATTCCAGCACCACTTCGCGCGGACGCAGGCGACGACCATCCGGCAACAGGTGCGGCAACCACCCCGCCAGACGTTTCATCAGACGCATATCCGCCTTGATGACAGGCAAAATATCCGGGCGAATAACCTTGATAACGATCTCTTTTCCCGTGCTTTTCAGACAAGCGGTATGCACCTGTGCAATCGAGGCAGAGGCCAGCGGTTTAATGTCAAAATCATCAAACCACTCTTCAAGGGGGATTCCGCCCATCGACAGCTCAATTTGCTCACGCGCCAATTTGCCATCAAACGGCTCAACCTTATCCTGCAACATCGCCAGTTGATCGGCGATAGCCGGTGGGAACAGATCGCGGCGTGTGGACATCATTTGTCCGAACTTAATCCACACGGGCCCCAGTTCCTGAAGCGCCAAACGCAGACGTTCCCCTAAAGGCTTAGTACGGTGACGATTGGGTAACCAGAACAGCAGACGACGACCCGCACGTAGCGGCAGCGTCAGACGCATTTTAGGAATAAGTTCGTCCAGACCATAGCTCAACAGCACACACACAATGCTGTAAAGGCGGCGTAATTCACTGGGCGTCATCGTAAAGCCTCCAGCTTCGCCAGCCGTTCGGACAACGTATCGGCGGATTTATCCAGCGCAACAATTTCCTCATGGAACCAGGCGTTTTCCAGTTTTCCCGGAGCCAGTCGCCACTCTTCCGTTAGCGTCTCAGACAAGAAATGTTGCTGCTGATGGAATGAGCGTCTCAGGAAACTTAGGGTTTTCTGTGCCGTTTGGGTAAGCCCCTGAGCAACAATATCGCCCAGATAGGGGGACAACCACTCCGCCGGATCGAACTCCGCCAGATCAACCAGCACGATGAACTGTTGAACAACTTGAATATCGCCTTCTATCACCAGCTCGCCGCTGCGCATCAGCGACGAGAGCTGTTGACGATCGCGTAATTTCATCAAAACCGGAACGCGTGTTTTCAGGCAGCAATCCGCTGGCTCGCCCCATTGGCTGATCACGTCCAGCCGCTGTTCGTTAAACACCAGCACCAAAGGCATATCCAGTTCAGCCAGCTCAATCTGAAGTGTTTTTCCCTGTAAGCGCTGGCGGGCAGACTTCATGCTTCTATCACAAGAAACCGTATCGTGAAAAAGCAGCTGATTCAGCGCGGTTTCCAGCGTAGCTGTCAGAAAAGACGTTATCAGCATTGGCGTTTCCAATCAGAATTTAAACCCACGATGCAGCGCAACGATTCCACCGGTGAGGTTGAAATAATTAACACTGTCAAAACCGGCATCGATCATCATCCCTTTCAGCGTTTCCTGATCGGGGTGCATGCGGATAGATTCCGCCAGATAGCGGTAGCTCCCGGCATCACTCGCCACGGCTTCGCCAATCCTCGGCAGGATATGAAATGAATACGCATCGTAAACGGTGCTCAGCTGTTTAATGATCGGTTTGGAAAACTCCAGCACCAGCAAGCGACCACCCGGCTTCAGCACGCGATACATTGAGCGCAGCGCTTTGTTTTTGTCCGTCACGTTGCGCAGACCAAAGGAGATAGTAATGCAGTCGAAAAAGTCATCAGGGAACGGCAGCGCTTCAGCATTGGCCTGCACGTAGTTGATGTTGTCAATAATGCCTTTGTTACGCAGTTTTTCGCGACCCACTTTCAGCATTGATGCGTTGATGTCCGCCAAAATGACCTCACCACCTTCGCCAACCATGCGGGAGAATTTAGCGGTTAAATCCCCTGTGCCTCCGGCAAGATCCAGAACACGCTGGTTACGTCTTACCCCACTACATTCGATAGTGAAACGCTTCCAGACACGGTGGATACCAAAGGACATCAGGTCATTCATCAAGTCATACTTTGCTGCTACAGAATGAAAAACCTCAGCCACCATGACTTCTTTTTCATCCCTGGCGACAGTCCGAAAACCAAAGTCGGCCGTTTTCTCCTGCTCACTTGCCATCTTATCCGCCTACTATTTCAGTCAAATTTCGGGTCTACCCATTAATGGTAAGAGTGTACCAGACCCGTATAAAAACCCCACTGCACTAATTTCGCATAGCATGGTGCCCAAGCCCACGAAATTCATACCTATTTAGTATGAATCAGTACGGGTAGCGAAAGGGGTTTCCCCTTCTTCGCCCTCCGTTTTCACGGTTGGTGAAACAGCGTCGGGTGCTACGGAATCCGGTAATTCATCGCGTTCAGCGTGCTCATGGGCCGTTGCTTTTTCTGCTAATGACGGGCTGATTGTGCGTTTAATTTCTACACCCAGCGCACGGAATCCCTCAGCCTGGCCAATAAGGTTACCACGCCCAGAGGAAAGTTTATTCATCGCCTGACGATAAGTGCCCTGTGCTTTATCCAAACCCTGCCCCAGCGCTTCCATATCATCGACAAACAACCGCAGTTTATCGTACAGCCGCGACGCTTTTTCAGCGATCTGCTGTGCATTGCGGCTCTGTTGTTCATAGCGCCATAAATTGGTAATGGTGCGTAATGCCACCAGCAGCGTGGTCGGGCTGACCAGCATAATATTGTGCTTTAGCGCCTCATTGATTAATTCGGGTTGGCGATCGATAGCGACCAGAAAAGCTGGTTCGACCGGAATAAACATCAGCACGTAGTCTAGCGAACGCAGGCCCGGAAGCTGCTGATAATCTTTGCTGCTCAACTGCCGAATATGGCTGCGAACCGAGAGCAAATGTTCGTTCAACGCCACACTGCGCTCTGCGTCATCGTCGCTATTGAAATAACGCTCGTAGGCCACCAGCGACATCTTGGCGTCGATCACGACATCTTTGCCCTGCGGTAAGCGCACGATGACATCCGGTTGCAGGCGGCTATTTGTCCCCGTCTGCACACTGACCTGTGTTTGGTACTCATAGCCTTCACGCAGGCCGGAAGCTTCCAGTACGCGGCTTAACACCACCTCGCCCCAGTTACCCTGCGTTTTGTTATCGCCTTTCAGCGCTTTCGTCAGATTGATGGCCTCATGTGCCATCTGCGCGTTCAGCTGTTGCAGATTGCGGATTTCGTGCGCCAACGTGTGACGCTCGCGCGCTTCCGCACCAAAGCTGTCCTGCACCTGACGGCGGAAACCATCAAGCTGCTCACGCAGCGGCATCAGCAGCTTATCCAGACTCTGTTTATTTTGTTCATCCACTTTGCGGCCGCTGTGTTCAAAAATCCGGTTCGCCAGATTCTCAAACTGCGTCGTCAATCGCTGTTCGCTGTTTGCCAGCAGCCGCTGCTTCTCTTCCGCCGCCATACGGGTTTCTTCCAGCCGAATGGTGACCTCCCGCAGCTCCGCTTCCTGTGCGCTATTTATTTCACGCAGTGTTCGCAGTTCCTGATTGAGCTGCACGCACTCCTCACGGAGTTCACTGAGCTGTTGCAACTTTTCATGGCTCGCAGAGAGTTGAGCGTGGACCGTGCGCAGCTCCAGCTCGTTTTGCCGTAGCCGCTGTTCGTCCAGTTGCTTTGCCTGCTGCTGTTCGCTGAGCGACTGCTGAGTCTGCTGCAATGTCTGCGCCAGCAGCTGCTGTTCGGTGTCATGCCGCGACAGCTTCTGCTGATGAATCAGGCTGGCAATTAACCACCCGACCAACAGACCCACTGCACCGCCGCCCAGACCATAAAATATGCTGATATCCACTTTGCCTCCGCAGGCCTTTCACGCTGTCGGTCAAGGTAAAATGATACTGTATGGATGTCCAGAAACAATTCCGGCGGGGAAGACTCTGAGCAGAAAAATGCGAGCCACATTCCATATGAAAATGGATAGATGATAATTTGCAGAAGAATCAGATCGGTAACGGTGGAATTCCCCCAACGCGAAACACCACGCTGGGGGAACAGAACAGAGGTGGGCGAGTTACGCTAAGCGCTGCTTAGCATCACTAATCGCTTTAGCGACCTGCTGCGGTGACACGCCACCTTGTGCAGCACGCTTATCCAGGCAGGATTGTAACGCCAGAATCGGGTACACATCCTCGCCAATCACGGCGCTGAATTTTTGCAGATCGGCCAGCGGCAACGCTTCCAATGCTTTGCCCTGACGAATGGCTTCAACCACCGCTTCGCCCACGATATGGTGCGCTTCACGGAATGGAACGCCTTTCGCGACCAGGTAATCCGCCAGCTCTGTCGAGTTCGCGTAGCCTTGTTCGGCTGCTTCTTTACAGCGCGGACGCTTCACCTGAATGCCTTCCAGCACCAGACCCGCCATCATCAGGCAGTCGTGCCAGGTATCCAGCGCGTCAAACAGCCCTTCTTTGTCTTCCTGCATATCTTTATTATACGCCAACGGCAGGCCTTTAAGCGTCATCATCATGCCGGTTAACGCGCCCTGTACGCGACCACATTTACCGCGAATCAGCTCCAGCGCATCCGGGTTTTTCTTCTGTGGCATCAGGGAAGAACCGGATGTCACACGGTCAGACAGCTCAACGAATGCCGCTTCACCGCTGTTGAAGAAGATCAGATCTTCGGCAAAACGCGACAGGTGGATCATACCGATCGAGGCATCGGACAGCAGTTCCAGTACATGATCGCGATCGGAAACCGTATCCAGACTGTTACGTGTGGCCGAGGCAAATCCCAGCCAGCCCGCCAGTTGCTCACGGTCGATCGGATAAGCCGTTCCCGCCAGCGCGCCACAGCCCAGCGGGCTGACATCCAGACGCTTCAGCGTATCTTCCAGACGGCTTTCATCACGCGCCAGCATCTCGTGGTAAGCCAGACACCAATGTGCAAACGTCACTGGCTGTGCGCGCTGCAAGTGGGTATAACCCGGCATCACCGCATCCTGATTGGCTTCCGCCGTCGTGACCAGCGCCTGACGCAGCTGGCGTACCGACAGCAGCAGCTCTGAAATCTGCGCCTTGCACCACAGTTTCAGGTCGGTCGCGACCTGATCGTTACGGCTACGACCGGTATGCAATTTTTTACCTAAATCGCCGACTTTCTCAATCAGGCGCTGTTCAACCCAGCTGTGAATGTCTTCTGCATCGCTTTGCAGGATCATCTCAGGGTCAGCCTGTACCTCAACCAGCAGCGCATTCAGCGCCTGTTCCAGTTGCTGCTGCTCCTGCTCGCTGAGCACATTGACCGTCACCAGCGCTTTCGACCAGCCGATCGAGCCAACGATGTCCTGTTCCGCCAGACGGTAATCAAACCGCAGTGAGTCATTAAATTGTTTAAAACGCTGATCTGCTGCCTGACTAAACCGACCGCCCCACAAAGCCATAACGATTACTCCCAGAATTTAATTCATGTTGGTATCGCATCATGCCATACCCAGAAACGACTTACGCCAGAATACGTGTACCAATCGCCACGCCGTTGAACAGCGCAGGTAGCTGCTCGGCATGACGCCAGCTGGCGATATCAACCGGACGCCCCAGCGCACGCGCGGCATCCAGCGCGGCGTTGACCTTAACAATCATGCCGTCGGTAATAATGCCCTGAGCAATCAGTTGCTCGGCTTTCTCTGCCGTCATTTCGGCAATACGCTGGCCTTTACCGTCCAGAATGCCGCTCACATCAGACAGCAGGATTAAATCCGCGCCCAGCGTTTGCGCCAGTGCCGTCGCCGCCTGATCGGCGTTGACGTTCATCAGGTCGCCCTGCGCCGTAATACCGATGGAGCTAACGACAGGCAGGTAACCCGCAGACAGCAGCGTATTCAGCAGCGCAGGCGATCCCGCTTCCGCTTTACCCACAAAGCCCAAAGACTCATCGAGCTGCGTGACCGTCGTGCTGCCGCCATCGCCCAGGCACAGGCCGACTGCGTTGATATCATGCTTCTTCGCCCATGAAAGCAGCGTCTTGTTGGCGGAACCCGCCAGCGCACCGGTGATGATGTCGATCTGATCGGCTGGCGTAACGCGCAGGCCGTTTTTCTTCACAACTGGCAGCGCCAGCTTCTTCATCAGATCATCCACCAGACAGCCGCCACCGTGCACAATCACCAGCGGACGCTGATGTTCCTGACGGTAAGCCACCAGTGCGGTGAACAGACGCTCCAGCGCTTCTTCGCTATCCAGTAAAACGCCACCTAATTTGATAATTAACGGATTCATTATGCTTCGCGCCTCGAAATGTCGGGACCAGTAGTCATTAAATTAACGATTGGGTTTCAGGGAAACCAAAACGAATGTTCATGCATTGCACAGCCTGCGCCGCCGCGCCTTTCAGCAGGTTATCTTCGGTTGCCACCACGATGAGGTGCTCACCGTCAACGGAGAAACCAATATCGCAGAACGGCAGGCCAACAACGGATTTCAACGCCGGAACGCCCTTGTCATACAGGCGAACCAACGGCTTATCGTGATAGGCGTTGTGATAGGCTTCGGCCACATCCTGCTGGGTGACGCCCGGTTGCAGGCGGCAGGTGATGGTTTCCAGAATACCGCGAGCGAAGTTGCCCAAATGCGGCGTGAAGATCACTGGCGTGCCGAGATGCGTTGAAATTTCAGGTTCATGACGATGGTTGAAAATACCGTACGGTTGAAAGCTGACTTCGCAGAAGCTGTTGGTCATAGACGCTTTACGCCCCGCCCCGCTCACGCCGCTCACGGCGTTAATCACCGGCCATTGCGCCGGGTTCAGCAACTGAGCGTCCAGCAGCGGCTTCAGCGCCAGCTGTGCGGCCGTTGGATAACAGCCCGGCACCGCAATCAGCTGCGCGTGTTTTACGCTTTCAGCACGCCATTCGGCCAGCCCGTAAACCGCTTTTGCCAGCCAGTCAGAGTGCTGATGCTCAAAACCATAGTAGCGACGATAAAAATCGGCATCCTGTACGCGGAACGCGCCGGATAAATCAAAAACGGTGCAGCCTGCCGCCAGAAAAACAGGGGCCAGATCGTGGCTGACTTTATGGTCGGTCGCCAGAAAAACGACATCCACGCCTTTCGCCGCTTCTTCCGCATCGGTCAGCGGTTTTACCGGTACATCAATGATGCCTTTGAGCTGCGGATGTAAATCAGAAATCAATTTTCCTGCATCGACACTTTGCGCAGAAACCATCAAAGCGGTTATGTTCATCTGTGGGTGACGGTTCAGGTAGAGCGCAAGCTCAGCGCCGGTATAACCACTTGCACCAACAATCAGCGTATTCAGCATGGGATCCGTATACCTTCTTACTTATCTATGGAACAGGTAACAGGGCTCACCAGCGTCGGTACGCTGTTCACCCGCGAAACTCAGTGAAAGTGACGAATCGCCATCGTCGTACCTTTGGGTTTCCTTTCGCCGAGCATTATTGTATTTTTATTCAAAATAAATGCATGAATATTGATACTATCCTAACCAGAGGCTGTCAACAGTGAAGATGAATTTACCCCCTTTTATTGAGCTATATCGGGCATTGATCGCCACACCGTCTATCAGTGCCACCGACAGCGCGCTCGATCAAAGTAATCATACCTTAATCAACCTGCTGGCAGGCTGGTTCGGCGATCTCGGCTTCCATGTGGAAGTCCAACCGGTCCCCGGCACCCTCAATAAATTTAATATGCTGGCGCGGATTGGTGAAGGAAAAGGTGGCTTATTGTTGGCAGGCCACACCGACACCGTCCCGTTCGACGATGGTCGCTGGACGCGCGACCCATTCACGCTGACCGAACATGACAACAAACTGTACGGCTTGGGTACGGCGGATATGAAAGGCTTCTTTGCCTTTATTCTGGATGCGTTACGCGATATCGATCCGACTAAGCTAACGAAACCGCTCTATGTGCTGGCAACGGCAGATGAAGAGACGACCATGGCCGGTGCCAAGTATTTCTCCGAATCCACGCAGATTCGCCCGGACTGCGCCATCATCGGCGAACCGACGTCGCTGCAACCGGTGCGCGCCCACAAGGGTCATATGTCCAACGCAATCCGCATTCAGGGGCAGTCCGGTCACTCCAGCGATCCTTCGCGTGGCGTGAACGCGATTGAACTGATGCACGAAGCCATTTCTCATCTGCTGGTATTGCGTAACACGCTACAGGAACGCTATCACAACCCGATTTTCCACATTCCTCACCCGACCATGAACCTCGGCCACATTCACGGCGGCGATGCCGCTAACCGCATCTGCGGCTGCTGTGAACTGCATATGGATATCCGTCCGCTGCCGGGCATTACGCTTAACGATTTGGATGGACTGCTGTCAGAAGCGCTTGAGCCCGTTAGCCAGCGCTGGCCGGGTCGGTTGACCATCAGCGAGCTGCACCCTCCGATTCCTGGCTATGAGTGCCCGCCCGATCACCGTCTGGTGTCAGTCTTAGAGAAGCTGCTGGGGACGAAAACGGAAATCGTGAACTACTGCACCGAAGCGCCGTTTATTCAGACGCTATGCCCGACGTTGGTTCTGGGACCGGGATCGATCGAGCAGGCGCACCAGCCGGATGAATATATTGATACCAAATTTATTAAACCAACGCGGGAGCTGATCTCGCAGGTGATTCATCACTTCTGTCACCACTGATCCGATGCAAACGGCCTTGTCAGCCACGCTGGCAGGGCTACTTTGAGACAGCTCATGAAAAAGAAAGACTTCATCGCGCAGGATTTACTGAGCAAAATCTATCAGCACACCGATCCGCTGCCGGAAAAGCTGCCGCCGGAACGCCAACTGGCGGAGGAATACGGCGTGTCGCGTTTTACCATCCGTCAGGCGCTGGAAAAGCTCGCCAGCATCGGCGCGATCCATATGGTACAGGGCTCGGGTAACTTCATTAATCAGGGCGTACGCAGCAATCCGCTGGTATATAACTCGATTACCGAAAAGAAATTTAATCAGATTTCATTCCGTCTGCTTAGCCTGCATAAGCGGCTACCGACGCGAGAAGAGCAACAGGTTTTTGCTATCAGCGAAAATACGTTCATCTGGGAATTCAGCCGGTTACGCTACGTCGATAACCGCAAGGTGCAGATCGAGATATCGAAAATGCCCGCCGCGGATTTCCCAGACATGAGCCAGAAGATTATTGAAAGCTCGATTCAGCAGTATGTGCTCAGCAAGGGCTACGCGATTTCACACTACCTGACGCATTATCAGGCGGTTAATGTCACCAAAGCACAGGCTGAGCTGCTGGGCTGCAAGAAAGGCACGGCGGCGATGCATATCCTTAATCGCGGTATTTTACAGGGCGGTCGCGTGTACGAATCGAGCGACATCATCGACATTAACTACGCCTGTACCTACGTCATCCCCTTCAACCGCGATAACCTGACCTTCCGCCAGTCACCGTAAGACTCAAGGCGTATGCATCGTGCCATCTGGCAGGCGGCTTTGCGTCCACTCGTGCGGACGATAGACGACGGGGAACTGCCGTGCCGCGTCCAGATCGATCCCAACGCCGATACCGGGGCGTTCAATCGGATACAGATAACCCTTCTCCGGCTCCACCGCCTGCGGGAAGACCTTGCGGGTATTTTCCGGGTAAGCGACAAATTCCTGAATAGCGGCGTTATGCAAATGGATATTCAGATGAATGTTGACCGCCGCGCCGATAGGCGTCATATCCGGCGGGCAGTGCCAGGCCAGACGAACGCCAAAGTTCTGACAGAACGCGCCCAGCTTCAGCGCTGGTGTGATCCCGCCAATCTGTGAGACATGGCAGCGAATGAAATCAACCTGACGGTTAATCACCAGATTCTGCCACTCGGCAGGGTTATTAAACAGCTCCCCAGTCGCCAGCGGCACCGCGCTCTGGCTGCGGATCTGCGCTAGCCACTCATTTTGCGCAGGCGGCAAAATGTCTTCGATAAAATAGGGACGATACACTTCTACCGCTTTAGCGAACTGCACTGCCTGGTTCGGGAACAAACGCTCATGAACATCATGCAGGATATGGAAACGATCGCCGTATTTCTCACGCAGCGCACGGAACATGGCGAGCGTGTTAGCCATGTACTGCTCCTGATCGTAATAGGCTCCCTCCGTTGGCTGCCGCGTGCTGTGCAGCGCATCGGGATTGCCGCCATAGAATCCTAGCTGACAGCGGATATGGCGATAGCCCTGCGCATACAGCCGATCCACTTCCTGATAAAGCCCGTCCAGCGTATCGCTGGCTGCATGGCTGTAAGCGGCAATGGCATCGCGGGATTTCCCACCAAACAGGTGATAAAGCGGCATATCCGCCAGCTTGCCCTTGATGTCCCACAGCGCCATATCGACGCCCGCCACCGCATTGTTGATAACCGGCCCGTTACGCCAATAGGCGTTAACCATCATCATGTGCCACAGATCTTCAATGTGGTTAGCATCTCGTCCTAGCAGCAGCGGTTTGAGGTACTCATCCACCATCGCTTTGACGGCCAGCGGGCGCTGCTGGAAGGTCGCACAGCCATAACCCGTCACGCCTTTATCCGTGTGAACCACCACCGTCACTAAATTATGACGGTCGGGACGGGTAACAAGACATTCAATGTCAGTAATGATTGTCGGCAACACAAAAATATCCTCCAGAGCATTTACCGGAATAGCGCTACCCGGCAAAAACACAGTCTAAAATTAGTTTCTTTTTTTGTTTTCTACTTATTTTTTCTTTTATTGTAAACCTATTATTTAAAAGATTTATTTTGGTTTGAAAAAGCCATCTAATTGATTAAAAAACCAGACCAATTATAGAATAATGGCAACAAACAACCCCTTATAGACTAACCATGTGACGAACTTCATATTTTATTGGTTTGTTTTTTCTTCTTTAAGTTTTTACTATCGGTGGAAATAATTCGGCCAAAAATAACATCAGGCTATGCGGGGAGTTTATTTCATGGGAAAAAACGACGTTATTCAGTCAATCATTAAACTGGTTGGCGGAAGCGAAAACATTAATAAAGCCTGGCACTGCATGACGCGGCTTCGGTTTGATTTAATTGATGAAAGTAAAGTGCAGACCGAAGCGATCAAGAATCTGCCAGGCATATTAGGTGCGCAACACCAGAGTGAACAGTTTCAGATTATTATCGGGCCGCAGGTCAATGAGTATTACGAATTGCTAAACGCCCAACTTTCCTCCACAACGCTTTCGCCTGCAACGACATCGCAGCCAGAGGTGCAGAAGCAGAAGAAGGGGCTGATTTCGCTGTTCATGGATACCGTTTCCGGCGTATTTGGTCCTATCGTCCCTGCTATCGCGGGTGCGGGGATGATCAAAGGGCTGCTGGCAGGGCTGATCGCCTTAAAAGTGGTCTCTGCCAAAACCGATACCGTGATCGTCCTCGACCTGATCGCCAGCGGTGTGTTCTATTTCTTACCTTTCTTCCTCGCCATCTCCGCAGCCAGGATATTTAAAACAAGCGAATATCTGGCAGCGGCTGTTGCAGCCTGCCTGATGTACCCGTCGTTGATAGAAGCGGCGAAGGCACTGGCCAGCAATAGCCCTAATGCGGTCAGCGCCTTTTACTTCATCGGTGTGCTCCCCATTCCAGTGTTCAACTATGCCGCCAGCGTCATCCCGGTGATTTTCTCCGTGCTGGCACTGAGCTACATCCATCGTTGGGTCGACCGCATCATGCCTTCGGTGCTGAAAACCGTGTTTACCCCAACGCTGACGCTGTTTATCGCCGCACTGGTGTCGCTCACCGTTATCGGACCATTCGGGATCTACCTCGGTAAACTACTGGCACTGTTTATTCAGAGCCTGTTCGATGTGTCGTCTATCTTTGCTGGTTTCGTGGTCGGTGCGATTCGGCCTGTCGCGATTCTGACTGGTATGCATCACGCGATGACGCCCATTGCGCTGCAAAATTTCAGCAATCAGGGCTTTGATATGCTGATGCCAATGATGTGTATGGCTAACATGGCGATTGCGGGTTCCACGTTTGCCATCTACTTCCATGCCAAAACCCGTCAGGACAAATCTGTCGTGCTGTCTGCTGGGGTTTCCGCGCTGCTCGGTATTACCGAACCTGCACTCTTCGGCGTACTGACCAAGTATAAAAAAGCGTTTATCTCCGCGACTATTGCCAGCTCCATCGCCTCGGCCTTTATCGCGTACTTCGGTGTCCGGCTGTATGGCTACATCTTGTCGAGTATTTTCAGCCTGCCAGCCTATATCGGCCCGTACTTTAGCTACGCGGTATCTGGCATGGCCATCGCCATCGTGCTTTCTTTCACGCTGACTTATATTCTGGTCGTCAGAGCGTCCAAACAGGCGTAACCGCACTCGCGGGGCCTTTGCGCCCCGCCATCCTTCCCCTCTAATTAGCTGTCCTAATATCCGCGCGTCTGTAATTAAATTTCACAAATTGCCAAGCCCGCCTCAATGCAAGTACAAAGAATAAGGAGAAGAAAGAATCGTCAATTGACGAATCCGCCTTATCGTGGCTAGATGGAGGCAGTGCGTCAAAATATGTCAAGTGAAATAAACTTACAAAAATGGTAGGGATGGTCAGGGTAACTATGAACGAACAATATTCCGCAATGCGCAGTAACGTCAGTATGCTCGGCAAGCTTCTCGGCGATACCATCAAGGAAGCGCTGGGTGAAAACATCCTTGATAAAGTCGAAACAATCCGCAAGCTGTCAAAGTCTTCCCGCGCAGGTAATGAGAAACATCGTCAGGAGCTGCTGACCACGCTGCAAAACCTGTCTAACGATGAACTGTTGCCCGTTGCCCGCGCATTCAGCCAGTTCCTTAACCTGACCAATACCGCTGAGCAATATCATACGATTTCACCGCACGGTGAAGCGGCGAGTAACCCGGCACAGCTTTCCCACGCGTTTGAACGCCTAAAGGAAAGTAAAGATTTGACCGAACGCGATATCCGTGACGCGGTAGAATCCTTGTCGATCGAGCTGGTGCTGACCGCGCACCCGACCGAAATTACCCGTCGGACGCTGATCCACAAACTGGTGGAAGTGAATACCTGCCTCAAGCAGCTCGACCATAACGATCTGGCTGATTATGAACGTAATCAGATCATGCGCCGCCTGCGCCAGCTGATCGCGCAGTCCTGGCATACCGATGAAATCCGTAAAATTCGTCCTACCCCGGTAGATGAAGCCAAGTGGGGCTTTGCCGTGGTGGAAAACAGCCTGTGGGAAGGTGTACCTGCGTTTTTACGCGAGCTGGATGAACAGCTGGAACAGGCTTTCGGCTACCGTCTGCCCGTTGATGCGGTTCCGGTGCGCTTTACGTCCTGGATGGGCGGCGACCGCGACGGTAACCCGAACGTCACCGCGGAAGTCACTCGCCATGTGCTGTTACTCAGCCGTTGGAAAGCAGCCGATCTGTTCCTGCGTGATATTCAGGTGCTGGTTTCCGAGCTGTCGATGTCCGAATGTACGCCGGAACTGCTGGAGCTAGCCGGCGGCAGCGAGGTACAGGAACCGTACCGCGCCATCATGAAGTCACTGCGTTCACAGTTGAGCAGTACGCTGAGCTATCTGGAAGCACGCCTGACGGGTGAAGAGCGTCTGCCTCCTAAAGATCTGCTGATTACCAATGAACAGCTTTGGGAACCGCTCCACGCTTGCTACCAGTCGCTGAAAACCTGCGGCATGGGCATTATCGCCGATGGTCGTCTGCTGGATACGCTGCGTCGCGTGCGCTGCTTCGGCGTGCCTTTGGTACGCATCGATGTCCGTCAGGAAAGTACCCGCCACACCGAAGCGCTGGCCGAAATTACCCGCTATCTGGGTCTGGGCGACTACGAAAGCTGGTCAGAGTCCGATAAGCAAGCCTTCCTGATCCGTGAACTGAGCTCCAAGCGCCCGCTCCTGCCGCGCTACTGGGAGCCGAGCGCGGATACCAAAGAAGTGCTGGATACCTGTCGTGTCATCGCCAAAGCGCCAATCGGTTCAGTCGCAGCCTATGTCATTTCAATGGCACGCACGCCTTCCGACGTGCTGGCCGTTCATCTGCTGCTCAAAGAAGCGGGCTGCCCGTTTGCCTTGCCGGTCGCGCCGCTGTTTGAAACGCTGGACGACCTGAACAACGCCGATGATGTCATGAAGCAGTTGCTGAGCATCGACTGGTATCGCGGCTTTATCCAAGGCAAACAGATGGTCATGATCGGCTATTCCGACTCCGCGAAAGACGCGGGCGTGATGGCCGCTTCCTGGGCGCAATATCGTGCACAGGACGCACTGATCAAAACCTGTGAGAAAGCGGGTATCGCACTGACGCTGTTCCACGGACGCGGCGGTTCCATCGGTCGCGGTGGCGCACCGGCTCATGCTGCGCTGTTGTCACAACCGCCGGGTAGCCTGAAAGGTGGCCTGCGCGTGACGGAACAAGGCGAGATGATCCGCTTTAAATACGGCCTGCCGGAAGTCACCATCAGCAGTCTGGCGCTGTATACCGGTGCGATTCTGGAAGCAAACCTGCTGCCGCCGCCGGAACCAAAACAGGAATGGCATGAGGTGATGGATGAGCTGTCCCGCGTGTCCTGCGATATGTACCGTGGATACGTGCGTGAGAACCCGGATTTCGTTCCTTACTTCCGCGCCGCGACGCCGGAGCTGGAGCTGGGTAAACTGCCGCTGGGTTCACGTCCGGCCAAGCGTCGTCCGAACGGCGGTGTGGAAAGCCTGCGTGCTATCCCGTGGATTTTCGCCTGGACGCAGAACCGTCTGATGCTGCCAGCGTGGCTGGGTGCAGGTGCCGCGTTGCAGAAAGTGGTGGATGACGGCAAGCAGGAACAGCTGGAAGCCATGTGCCGCGACTGGCCGTTCTTCTCAACGCGTATCGGTATGCTGGAGATGGTATTCGCCAAAGCCGACCTGTGGCTGGCGGAGTATTACGATCAGCGTCTGGTAGAAGAGAAACTGTGGCCGTTAGGGAAACAGCTGCGCGATCAGCTGGCCGCCGATATCAACGTCGTGCTGGCGATCTCCAACGACGATCACCTGATGGCGGACCTGCCGTGGATCGCCGAGTCGATCGCATTGCGTAACGTCTATACCGATCCTCTGAACGTGTTGCAGGCCGAGTTGCTGCATCGTTCACGTCAGCAGGAAAAACCGGATGCCGATCTGGAACTGGCGCTGATGGTGACGATCGCCGGTGTCGCGGCGGGTATGCGTAATACGGGTTAATTGCGCATCCAGCAAAAAACTACACAGCAAAACTATACATAGCAAAACAAAGGCCGGTCAGTTGACCGGCCTAAAACAAAACCTCACGCCAGATATTTATCCTGCAAATAGTTCCGCGCGCGATTATCCAGACCGTATTCCGCCTCAAGCCAGCTATCGATTGAGCCATGCCGTTCGTAGATAGCCTGCAACGCCGTCACGATGAACTCTTCCTGCACCGACAATACATAAGAGAACTGTCCCAGCGCTTTCTCATTCAGCGTTGCCGACAGATGTGTCAGTAACTGCTGGCGGAATGGCGTCAGCGTCGTCTCGGTGAGCAGGTAATCTTCCATCACCGTCTGCTCATCCGCCCCCAGCGCAAACATCACCAGCGCCGAACCGATACCAGTGCGATCTTTACCGACGGCACAGTGCTGTACCAGCCCACCCTCATCCGGCCCCAATAGCAGCGATACCAGCTGTTTATAGGCTGAGTTATTGAAAGGCAGACGGCGGTAAAGCTCCAACATGAATGCGCGGGAATCAAACGCCGCCAGCACATCAGATCCCAATGAATCCAGATTAGCCGTCACTTCATGGCGCAATGGGTTGGCTGGGTAAGCGTGATAATTAGCCCCCGTCCACAAGACGTCGGGCTTCTGCGCAATTTCATCGGCATCCCGATAATCCACCACGTGAGCAATCGGCACGCCAGCAAGGTGTTCGCAGTCAGCCGGACTCAGCAGATCCAGCGAGCCGGAGCGAAAAAGTTTACCGTGTCGGATAAGCCGCCCATCAGCAGCGCGGTTGCCGCCTAAATCGCGGAAGTTGATTCCGCCGTCCAGCGGTAATAAAGAGGGATGAAGCAACGTTGGTTCGGTCATACATCTCCTTGCGAGGTTGAAAGGCGAGCAAGGCAACTTGAGCTATTTAGTGTATACCCTAAATAATTCGAGTTGCAGGAAGGCGGCAAGAGAAGGAATCCCGATGAGCTTACTCAAGTAAGTGATTCGGGTGAGCGAACGCAGCCAACGCACATGCAGCTTGAAGAATGACGGGTATATCAGGATACGGGCTGGCATCGACGATGACCAGCCCAAAATACCATCAATTTTTGTGCTTATTCAGCGGCTAACAAACGACGAGTCGCGTCCAGCAACACCTTGATGACGGTGGTTTCGGCCAGCTTCATGGTCGCCGCATCTGGGATTTCCTGCTGGGTACGGTTCACGATCACGCCCGCGATCATGCCCGCTTTCAGCCCCTGACTGGCGCACATCGTCAACAGCGTGGCGGATTCCATTTCATAGTTCAGAACGCCCATGCTCTGCCATTCTTCCATCGAACCGCGGAAGCGACGGACAACGCGTCCAGAGAAGGTGTCGTAGCGTTCCTGACCGGGATAGAACGTGTCGGAAGATGCCGTAATCCCTACATGCAACGCCGCCCCCGATGCCTTCGCCGCTTCCACCAGCGCGGTAGTACAGCCAAAATCGGCAACGGCTGGGAATTCCATTGGCGCGAAGTGAAGGCTCGCCCCATCAAGGCGAACGGCTGCCGTGGTTACTAGCACATCGCCGACATTGATACCGGACTGAATCGCCCCCGTCGTACCGACGCGCAGGAAAGTACGGATGCCGAGCTGCGCCAATTCTTCGACCGCGATTGACGTTGACGGGCCACCAATACCGGTCGAGCAAACAATCACTGCCTTGCCGTCCAGCTCCGCACGCCAGGACGTAAATTCACGGTGTGATGCCAGATGTACCGGGTTATCCATCAGGCGAGCAATTTTTTCAACACGCTCAGGATCGCCGGGGACGATAGCCAGCGTCGCGCCCTGTAAATCGTTCTTGACCAGACCAAGATGGAACACATCAGATGTAGACATAACTGCCTCCCGGGCAATCAATTGGGTATTCAGAGAAATCGCGCCGGACGCTTCATCTATGCTACCTTTCGCAGCCAGTCAGCGTCCGTTCAATAAAAAGACTCTAGCGCATCATGACGTTTTTTTAAGTGACGAGAGTCACCGATGAAAAAGAAACAAACATCAACATACATAAAAAATGTGACTTAAATCACCATTTATTAGATAGGGAATTCATTTTTGCCGATTAATTGTCTTCTAGTGTAGATTCTTTAATCATTGATAGTATTTATGATGGATATTCTGAGATCCCTCTTTCACATGAAAATCGGCCGATAACAGGAGAGCGCGTAATGAAGACTGATGAACAGACGACCTTCAAACATCTTCCTCAGGGGCTATCCCCGGCGGTAGAACCGCAGACCTCCTCCATCATTACGACGGATTCTGTCGGTATCATTGCCAGTGAAACCACTATTTCTTCTCAGGGTGAGCAGTTGCCTGCGTATATCGCCAGACCGGCGAACCATGACAAACCGCTCCCTATCATTCTGGTGGTGCAGGAGATTTTCGGCGTTCATCAACACATTCAGGACGTTTGCCGCAGGCTGGCCAAACAAGGCTATATGGCCATTGCGCCAGAGCTGTATTTTCGTCAGGGCGACCCCAGCCACTATAACGATATTCAGCAAATCCTGACCGAACTGGTGTATAAGGTGCCCGATACGCAGGTGCTCTCCGATCTCGATCACACGGCCAACTGGGCGATTAAACAGGGTGGTGACGCGAGTAAGCTGGCGATAACGGGTTTCTGTTGGGGCGGACGCATCACCTGGCTCTACGCCGCACACAACCCGCAACTCAAGGCGGCCGTTGCCTGGTACGGTAAATTTACTGGTGAGAAAACGCTGAATAGCCCCAAACATCCGGTCGATATCGCAACAGAATTGGAAGCGCCTGTGCTGGGATTATACGGCTCGAAAGACGGGAGTATTCCGCTAGAACAAGTGGATATTATGCGGCAGGCGCTACGTGCGGCCAATGCGGAGGCAGACATCATCGTCTACCCCGATGCCGGGCATGCTTTCCATGCCGATTACCGCCCCAGCTATCATGAAGAGTCCGCACGCGACGGCTGGCAGCGTATGCTGGCATGGTTCCAGAAAAACGGCGTGGCGTAACACCTTCACACGTTTTGCCTCTTATTCCACGATCTAAAACGCCACCGAACAACGGTGGCGTTGGTGTTTTACCTGTTGACGATTTTACAGAGACAGACAGTCTTAGAACGTCGTCCAGTCGCCGTCATTACCCTTATTTTTCGCCGTCGCTGGCGCTAAAGACAGCGCTGGCGTGCGCGTTGGTGCCGATGCATAAGAAGCGGTTTTGCCGCTGCCATATGGCTGCAACTTAAACGCGCTTACCGCTTCCGCGAGCACAGAAGCCTGTGATTGCAGAGACAGCGCCGCAGAGGCCGACTCTTCAACCAGAGCCGCATTCTGCTGGGTCGTGGTATCAATCTGCCCTACTGCCAGATTCATCTGGTTAATCCCATCGCTCTGTTCACGGCTAGCCTGCGAGATTTCGCTGATGATCTCATTCACATCGCGCACATAGCCTGTTAATCCGCTCATCGTTTCTTCAGCGGTATCCACCAGCGACATGCCTTCCTGAATTTTGCTCACGGAGTCGTCGATCAAATCTTTGATCTCACGCGCGGCGGTCGCACTGCGCTGTGCCAGAGAACGGACTTCCCCTGCCACCACCGCAAAACCACGCCCTTGCTCGCCCGCACGCGCGGCTTCAACCGCGGCATTCAGTGCCAAAATATTGGTCTGGAACGCAATGCCGTCAATCACGCCAATGATTTCCGCCATACGCTGGGATGAGTCACGAATGCCGCGCATTTTCTGCGTCACAGAAACCATAACGTCGCCGCTTTGCTTCGCCGCACCAGAGGCTTTATTCGCAATGTCTGTTGCCTGCTGGGTGTTTTCCGCCGTGTTCTTAATGGTAGACGTCAGCTGTTCCATCGACGCCGCGGTTTCTTCCAACGAGCTGGCCTGCTCTTCGGTGCGTGATGACAAATCCTGATTACCTGCGGCAATTTGCGAGGCCGCCGTTGAGATGGTTTCCGCCCCGTCACGCACCTGCCCAACAATCGTGCTCAGGCTGGTGTTCATGTGATCCAACGATTGCAGCAGCAATCCGGTTTCATCTTTGCTGGTAACAGTGATACGTGAGGTCAGGTCGCCCTGTGCCACTCTGTCTGCGACTTGCAAAGCCTGCTGTATCGGTCGGGTTACGCTACGCGTAATTGACCAGGCAATCAGCGCACCAAATACGGCACCCAGCGCTAAAATGAGCAGTAGAATAATGCGGGTATCGCTGTACACCTCAGCCATGGCTTCAACAGAGGTATCCATCGCATCATCTTGATAGTTAACCAATTGTCTTACCGCATCACGGTACTGACGTTGGACAACATTCAGGTTGTTGTTGAATTCCTCAATCGCCGCTTCTCGATTACCTGCCACCACTTCGCTGATAATTTTGTCACCGGATTTCAAAAATTCGGCACGGATCGCGCGGATAGCTCGCAGCTGAGAGATTGAACGCTCTTCAACCGTCTGGCTGTCCAGCTTATCCAGCAAGCGACCAATCTCCTGGCGGAATCCATTCACACGATCGACGTTTTCCTTGATTTTATCCTCACCTGAAACCAGCATCAGCCGCTGATACGCAACCAGAATGCTGTTTACATTATCAATAAGACTGTTTGAATCAACCGTTTGTGGATAAACCTCTTTCACAATGCCTCTGGCACCATCCTGGAAACCGGATAGCTTAGACAGGGAAAAAATACTCACGACAAACAACATCAAAATCAGGACAGCAAACCCAGCCCCCAGTCGATAGCCGATACGCCAATTCGCTAAATTCATGTCTCACTCCTTTTAGATAATGCATAGCAATGTCAATTGCGCACATGCCGCAGATTGATGGAACCACAGGGCGGAGAATGGTTGGCGATCCGAAGGCGAACAGACCTTCTGAAGCGCCAGAGATACCTTGAGATAGGCATTTTACGCACGCTCTCAGCATGAGAGGCGCTATCAAAAATCAAATAATTTCCCTCGGGTATTGAGGTGAAAAAGTGGAAATAAATCTAACAGTGCTACAAATACAACGGATAAGACCGCAGAGACGTTATTGAGGTGATAATAATGGTCTTCCCTCTCCGTACTCATGCAGACATGGCCGCTCCTGTGTTATCCATCTTATCGGCACACCACCCATGATCTTTATCATTTGATCGTTTAAATCATTCAAAAGTAAATAATAAATAGCCAATGACTATCAAATAGTAAATTTCGATCGGAAAAAACACATATTAATCTACGAACCATTAACAGAAATAACGCCCCAATTACATAAAAGGATAGTCAGATATAGTTGATATTAAAAATAAAGAGGTGGGAATATTTCTTAGTAAAGGATAACAAACTGAATAAGCTGGAGAAAAAACGTATTTACGTTACATAGCACATGAAAAGAATCAGGGAGGCTGTCGCCTCCCTGTGGGAATAGGCGCTACGTTACAACACCGTCAAATGATGCAGTCATTTACTCTTTGTTTGCCAGCGCCAAAGACAGCGCGGGTGTGCTCATCGACATCGGCGCATAAGACCCAGCGTTGCTACTGCCGTATGACTGTATTTTAAATGCACTCACCGCTTCCGCCAAAACGGAAGCCTGTGCTTGCAGAGACAGCGCCGCAGAGGCTGATTCTTCAACCAGGGCCGCATTCTGCTGGGTCGTGGTATCAATCTGTCCAATCGCCAGATTCATCTGGTTAATCCCGTCACTCTGTTCACGGCTGGCCTGAGAAATCTCGCTGATAATGCCGTGTACGTCCTTCACGTGGGCCGTTAATCCACCCATCGTTTCTTCAGCGGTATCAACCAGTTCCATCCCTTCACGAATTTTACTTACGGAGTCGTCGATCAAATCCTTGATCTCCCGCGCGGCGGTCGCACTGCGCTGTGCCAGAGAACGCACTTCTCCCGCCACCACCGCAAAACCACGCCCTTGTTCACCCGCACGCGCGGCTTCAACCGCGGCGTTCAGCGCCAGAATATTGGTCTGGAAAGCGATACCGTCGATCACACCGATGATTTCAGCCATACGCTGGGATGAATCACGAATGCCGCGCATTTTTTGCGTCACGGAAAGCATGACATCACCGCTTTGTTTCGCCGCACCGGTCGCCTTATTGGCAATCTCCGTCGCCTGTTGGGTGTTTTCCGCGGTGTTTTTAATGGTGGATGCTAATTGCTCCATTGAGGCAGCGGTTTCTTCCAGCGAGCTGGCCTGCTCTTCAGTACGCGATGACAGATCCTGATTCCCTGCTGTGATTTGTGACGCCGCCGTCGAGATCGTTTCCGCGCCATCACGCACCTGGCCGACAATCGTGCTCAGGCTGGTGTTCATGCGATCCAACGATTGCAGCAGCAATCCGGTTTCATCCTTGCTGGTCACCGTGATGCGTGAAGTCAGATCGCCCTGCGCCACTCTGTCTGCCACTTGCAAAGCCTGCTCTATTGGACGGGTTACACTGCGCGTGATCGCCCAGGCAATCAGCGCCCCAAATACGGCACCCAGTGCTAAAATAATCAGCAAAATCATGCGAGTATTGTGGTATACCTCAGCCATGGTCTCGACAGAGTTATCCATCGCATCATTTTGGTAATTCACCAACTGCTTCACCGAGTCACGGTAATTGCGCTGAATTACGTTCAGGGTGTTATTGAATTCCGCGATAGCGACGTCGTTATTACCCGCCAGCGCATCACTAATAATTTTATCGCCAGACTTGATGAACTCGGCACGAAATCCGCGGACAACCCCCACTTGTTTACGGGCAAGCTCGCCTGAAGCATTGTTTTCCAGATTGTCGAGAAGACGACTAATTTCCTTGCGGTACGCCATAATCCGATCGACATATCCTTGACGCTGTTCCTGACCGGATACCAGCATCATCTGCAAATAAGCGACAAAATGCCCATTCACGTTATCGATGAGGTCATTCGCATCTACCGTTTGCGGATAAACCTCTTTGACGATATCTCTGGCACCATCCTGAAAAGAGGACAGTTTAGACAAAGAAAAAATACTCACGGTAAATAACATCAGAATCAAGATGGCAAATCCGCCTCCTAATCGATAGCCAATTCGCCAATTCGCTAAACTCATGTCTCACTCCTTTTAGGTAATACATAATAATGACTGCTGCTCGTCTAATAACGCCGCAGAGTGGGAAATTATCTTTTTTTCGGGAAAATAAATATGCTTTATGGGTGTATATAAATACCCACAAATGAGTAATTGCAGATGCACTTTCAACATAAATAAAACGTTAAAAAATACAAACAATCTCGCTCTATTGGTAACCCCAGAGCCGCCTCCATGCCGTCTACCTTATCGGCACAATATTCCCTAGCTTTATGACGGCGTCGATTAACTCCGCCGAAGAATAAATATATTGATAGCGGATAAATAATCCTTTTCGAGAAATAACCTACCAGTCGATGCAGAAAAACAAGGGGGATAGCGCGGCGATTTTATTAAAGGAAAGACAATATAGTTAATTTTCAGGAAGGAAGAAAATTTGCAGGGGAGAAATAATAAACAATCGAGATACGACGAAAAATAGTGCGTATTTTTATCTACTCGTTAGCTATACCCTAAATAATTCGAGTTTCAGGCAGGCGGCAAGGGAAGGAATCCCGATGAGCTTACACTGGTAAGTGATTCGGGTGAGTGAGCGCAGCCAACGCACATGCAACTTGAAGTATGACGGGCATATAAAAAAATCAGGGAGGCCATCGCCTCCCTGATTACATTAGCCATTAACTCTTACTGGGTTTCACGCAGACGCTGTGCTGCCTGAACCATATTCGCCAGAGCCTGACGCGTTTCCGGCCAGCCACGGGTTTTCAGACCGCAGTCCGGGTTCACCCACAGGCGTTCAGCAGGGATACGCTGCGCCGCTTTCTTCAACAGAGCTTCCATCCATTCCACGCTCGGGACGTTCGGGGAGTGGATATCATAAACGCCCGGACCGATTTCATTCGGGTACTCGAATTCTTCAAACGACTCCAGCAATTCCATATCGGAACGAGAGGTTTCAATCGTAATCACGTCAGCATCCAGCGCGGCGATAGAATCCATGATGTCATTGAACTCGCAATAACACATGTGGGTATGGATTTGCGTATCATCTTTCGCCACCGCGGCATTCAGACGGAAGGCATCCACTGCCCAGGCCAGATAAGCATCCCAGTCAGAGCGGTGCAGCGGCAGACCTTCACGCAGCGCCGGTTCGTCAATCTGGATGATACCAATGCCTGCGGCTTCCAAATCGGCCACTTCATCACGCAGCGCCAGTGCAATCTGCTTAGCGATGGTTTCACGCGTGACGTCTTCACGCGGGAAAGACCAGCACAGGATCGTCACCGGACCTGTCAGCATGCCTTTCATCGGCTTGTCGGTCAGAGACTGTGCGTATTTCGCCCATTCGACGGTGATCGCTTCTGGACGACTCACATCACCAATGATGACTGGCGGTTTCACGCAGCGAGAACCGTAGCTCTGCACCCAGCCGTTCTGGGTAAAGACGAACCCATCGAGATGCTCACCGAAGTACTCCACCATGTCGTTACGTTCGGCTTCACCGTGCACCAGTACGTCCAGCCCCAGACGCTCTTGCTCAGCCACGGCCTGCTTGATGTGCTCGGAAATGCCGGTGCGGTAGTTATTGCCATCCAGACGACCCTGTTTGAAATCCAGACGCAGGCCACGAATTTCGGTGGTTTGCGGGAAAGAACCAATCGTCGTCGTCGGCCATGCTGGCAGATTAAAGCGCTCACGCTGGGCATCCGCACGAACCGAATACACGTTCTGACGCTGGCTGTCCTGTGCAGTAATCGCCGCCAGACGCTGAGCAACGGCCGCGTTATTCACACGCGTCGAGGTACGGCGAGCGCGAATCGGCGCGCTGTAGGCGTCCAGTGCCTGCCCGTTGCCGCTGTTCAATGCCTGAGACAGCAGTGACAGCTCCGCACATTTCTGGATGGCAAAGGCAAACCAGCTCTTCACTTCATCATCCAGACGCACTTCCACACTCAAATCGATAGGGCTATGCAGCAGTGAACATGAGCTGCCCAGCCACAGATCGCGCGTCCCCACCAGCGGTTGCAGACGCTCGAACCAGTTACTCAGGTCAGCACGCCATACGTTACGGCCGTTAATCACCCCCAGAGACAGTACCCAGTTAGCAGGCAGTTGGGCGCTCAGCGTAGCGGCATCATCCTTACCGTGAACCAGATCGACATGTAGACCCTGAACCGGCAGCGTTTTGATCGTTTCCAGATTCTGGCTAACGCTATCGAAATAGGTCGTCAGCAGCAGTTTCACCTGACCTTGCAGGGCATCGTAAGCCGGTTTAAACGCGGCCAGCCACGCTTGCGGCAGTTCCAGCACCAGTGCAGGTTCATCAATCTGCACCCACTCAATGCCGCGCTTCGCCAGCTCAGCCAGCACCTGCTGGTAAACGGGCAGAATGTCCTGCAGTAGCGACAGACGGTCGAACTGCTCGCCTTTCACTTTGCCCAGCCATAAGTAGGTAACCGGGCCTAGCAGAACAGGCTTCACGTTATGGCCCAGCGCCAGTGCTTCGTCAACTTCATCCAGCAGTTGTGTCCAGGTCAGCTTGAACTGCTGCCCTTTGGTGAATTCCGGCACCATATAGTGATAGTTCGTGTTAAACCACTTGGTCATTTCTGCCGCAGCAGCAGGTTGACCGGTTGGCGCACGTCCGCGGCCAATACGGAACAGCGTATCCAGATCGACCGAGCCGTCTTTATTCTGATGGCGTGCAGGTACGTTACCCAGCAGCAGACTCGTGGTCAGCACATGGTCGTACCAGGCGAAATCACCCACTGGCAGCAGATCAACGCCAGCATCCTTCTGTTGTTGCCAATGGCGCGCACGTAGCTCGCGGCCAACGGTCAGCAACTCCTCCTGTGTCGCGTTACCTGCCCAGTAGCTTTCCTGCGCTTTTTTCAGTTCACGGCGTAATCCAACGCGCGGAAAACCCAGTGTGTGATTCACAATCGCCATCGTTAATTCCTCATTTAGCCGTCCAGATGTTTACACATCCATAATCCGCAGGTAGTGTAGTAAGCACAAGCGCAATTTATTCACTGTCACTGTGAAGGACTCTCATGATCGAATTCAAACACCTGCGAACGCTGCAAGCACTGCGCAATACCGGATCGTTAGCCGCCGCTGCCTCTGCACTTCACCAAACTCAATCGGCGTTATCCCACCAGTTCAGCGATCTGGAACAGCGCCTTGGGTTCAGGCTATTCGTGCGTAAAAGCCAGCCGCTGCGCTTTACGCCTCAGGGAGAAATTCTGTTGCAGCTGGCAGAGCAGGTGTTGCCGCAAATCCAGCAGGCGTTGCAATCGTGCCATGAGCCACACCAAACCACGCTACGTCTGGCTATTGAGTGCCATAGCTGTATTCAGTGGCTGACGCCTGCGCTAGACGAATTCCATCAGCACTGGCCGCAGGTGGCGATGGACTTTAAATCAGGCGTGACGTTCGATCCTCAGCCAGCACTTCAACAAGGCGAGCTGGATCTGGTTATGACCTCCGACATCATGCCGCGCAGTGGCCTGCACTATTCACCTCTGTTTGATTTTGAAGTCAGGCTGGCACTGGCTCCCGACCATCCGCTGGCAGGAAAAGAGAAGATCGAACCGGAGGATTTCACTGCCGAGACTCTGATGATCTATCCGGTACAGCGGCAACGGCTGGACGTCTGGCGTCACTTTTTGCAACCAGCAGGCATCAGTCCGACGCTGAAAAGCGTGGATAATACGCTGCTGCTGATTCAGATGGTCGCCGCCCGCATGGGCATCGCCGCGCTACCGCACTGGGTGGTGGAAAGCTTCGAGCGTCAGGGGCTGATTGTGACTAAATCGCTGGGTGACGGGCTGTGGAGCCGGTTGTACGCTGCCGTCCGCGACGGAGAGCAGCGCCAACCGGTGATTGATGCGTTTATTCGTTCGGCGCGTCAGCACGCTTGTGAGCACTTACCGTTTGTAAAGGACGCTTCACGACCCAACGCTGGTGTACCCACAGTGAGGACGTAATAATTATCGTCCCTACGATAAAGCTCAGCCAGTCTGGCGTTTTATGCCAGATAGCGAAGTTGACCAAGAGTCCAGCCGGCACGTGAAAGTTGTTCATTATGCTAAGCGTTCCGGCATCGACCTGAGTTGCGCCGTAGTTCCACATAAAATAACCCAGGCCAGAAGCGCCAACCCCAAGCCAGAGCAGAACACCCCACTGCAAGGTTGTGGTGGGTAATTTATCCAGATTGCCGAAGAGCAGCCACGCAACTATCGTTACGATTGACGCCCCCAGATAAAACCAGGAAAACGCGCAGTGCTGCGGCACCGGATAGAGCTCCATCAAGCGCTTATAGCCCACCTGACCCGCAGCAAAACATACGTTCGCCGCCTGAACCAGCAAGAACCCCCACCAGAAATGTTCACTCACGCCGTGATAGTGGATCACCGCCGCCCCGAATACTGCCAGCAGAGCGCTCATCACGTAACCCCAGCGCAGGCGCTGTCGGGCAAGCAAATCGTAAATCAGCGTGACGTACAGCGGTGTCATCACCGTGAAGAGTAAGAACTCAGGTACGGTCAGGTACAGGTAAGCCTGGAATACGAACAGGTACATGATACCCAGTTGGCAAGCACCCACTAACATATACAAGAAAATGACGCGCGGCGTGTAACCCCGCAAGCGTAAGAACGGCAAAAACACCACTGCCGCCGCCGTCAGGCGGAACATCGCAGAAAACCAGCTATCAACCTGACCCGCCAGATATTCGCCAATCAGGCTGAATGAAAATGCCCACAAAATAGTGGTGATAGTAAGTAATGGCACGACAGCATCCACTGAGAAAAAAGTATCGCCATTGTAACGGAGATGGCTGAATGGATTTCAGGCAATATGGTTTACATTAGAACAAATAACAAACAAATGAGAGCACTCCGTTTTCATACCACTCTCATGATGAAGAAGGGAACCCGAGGAAAAGTAAAATCTATCCTACAAAACAAAATTATCAGTACAAAAAACCATATTAATAAATATTCTATTTTATAAATTTAATATCAACGCCGACATCCCTATAATTAACATGGCTATACCATTATATATTTTAACAGGGACGAATTTATGAAAAGTATTTTATTGGCAACCCTTGCTTCATCACTTTTTTTCTCCTCATGGGTTAATGCTGAGGAAACGAAAACGGCTCCAGAAAATGAAGCTGCTGTTCAAGAAACTATAAAAGTAGCCATTGTAAACGCTAAACTCACTGATTCTAGTGAAGGATGTGATTGTAGTTATACAATAAAAAACCTGGCAAGCAGCCCACTAAAAAATTTTACGGCTTCAATTGTTATTAAGAATGAAGAAAGACTATTCAGATGTGATGCTGGTCATATCAACTATAAAAATCCAATACAGCCCAACGAATATAATGTCTCAACGAACCTAGCACTAGGCGGATCATGTGGAAAAAACCCAAAATTAACAATACTTTTTGTTCACAAATGTGAATACAGCGACCATTCTGAATGTAGTGATGAAAATGTTGACATCCGTGGTTCAGGACTTAATTGGCCGGAATAACACCAAAAATGAACCTCATTACATCATAGACTATGATGTAAAATTCCGTATTAACAGATAAATCCAGTATTATAATAACCAACACAGCTTTAATGACCTCAACATTCGAAGCCGTTAAAGCTGATAGCACGTATTCTTCATGCTTCAAGTGACTTGTGCGTTGACTATGCTGCCCAAATTATTCCGAGTGTAGATGTCATCTTTTTCTCAAAATATTCCAAGAAACCCACTAAATCTGCCATCTGAACCAGGCAAAGAAAACATTACCGTTATTGTATGTTCCGGGAATGTAAGTCGCCTGGAAAGAGAGCTTGCTGTAGCTTATTGATGCCAAAGGTAATAAGACGGGAATTGGAATATAGTTCCAGTTATCACGCATCGTGAAACCCGCCGTAAAGCCCAACCCCAGTTGAAAATCCTGATCGCTGGTTGGCCGCCAGCGCTTTTCATATCCATAGCCACCGATAGGCTCCCATTTGTTGTAGGAGTCTTTGAATGCCATGAGATAAAGCCCGTGCCAGTCCCCATCCTTATCCAGACGGGAAACACCATAGCCCGCGCCCCACGGTCTTTCATTGTACCTATCCGTCTTTTCTTTATCGTACGTCCAGCGGTTATGCCAGGTGATCGCCGGGATATAAATATCGTGGCTCTGCGGCGAATTCCAGGTCGTAGACAGATTATTTTTACTTCTCTGCCACCAGCTTTCATCCTGCTTATCCGACGCCGACTCACTGGAATCAACCGCGGCAGGTGCGAGATTTGCCGTGCTACTCGTATTATTTATGCTTTCTGCTGCGTAACTCAAAAAAGGGACAATGGGTAGTGTAATCAAACTCAACGTGATTAAAATTCGCTTCAAATACATATAAGGTTCTCTGTAACAGCGTCACGATTCCATTCAAACAAAGGTGATCCAAACAAAATTATTTTGGTTGTTACCAAAATATATAGTTCAGTTTACGTAATCTGCCTATATAGACGGGAAACTAAAGCAGCCTATTATGAAGGGATAAAGAGCAACTGTACTTAAATAGATAGCGGGTTCAGAGGTGCTTTCAGACGTTTCTTAGCCAAAATAACAAAAAACCACCTTATTTATCGGTGGCTTATATTCAGGTTGAGACACGTTCGAGATAGATAGACAAAACAGTGAATCGCCTGCGCAGTGGGATTAGATACCATCGCCATATTCGAAGCCGCGATTGATCCCGTTGAAATACTGATCCATATCCATAGCAGGTTTATCGCTTTCCGGGCGGCCGACAATACGAGCCGGAACACCTGCCGCCGTCGTATGTGGAGGCACCGATTGCAACACGACAGAACCAGCGCCAATTTTAGCGCCACAGCCAACCTCAATATTCCCCAGAATTTTCGCACCTGCGCCAATCATCACGCCCTCGCGAATTTTAGGGTGACGATCGCCGCTCGTTTTACCCGTACCGCCCAGCGTCACGGATTGCAGAATGGAAACATCGTTTTCAACGACAGCCGTTTCGCCGATCACAATGCCCGTTGCGTGATCGAGCATGATCCCGCAGCCGATTCTCGCCGCCGGGTGAATATCGACACCGAAAGAAACCGAGATCTGGTTCTGGAAATAGACCGCCAGCGCTTTACGATCCTGCGACCAAAGCCAGTGGCCAATGCGGTAAGCTTGTAATGCATGAAACCCTTTCAGGTAGAGCAGCGGCGTCGAATATTTATCCACCGCGGGGTCGCGCAGGCAAACGGCCTGAATATCGCGCGCGGCAGAAACGATCATCTGTGGATCGGCGCGGTAGGCTTCTTCCACGACTTCACGAATAGCAATCGCGGGCATGATCGCATTCGCCAGTTTGTTCGCCAGCATATAGCTCAATGCGCTACCCAGATTCTCGTGCTTCAGCAATGTGGCATGAAAAAAGCTGGCCAGCATCGGTTCACAGTCCGCGAGACTGCGCGCTTCTGCCTTGATATTGGTCCAGACCAGTTCCAGTTCTTCTGTCGACATTGCCTTACTCTCCGAGATACCACACACCACAACGTATATCTGTTCTCAAACAGTGGGCTTATTAGCACCACCGCTCGTATACAAGAAAATGAAGATACTATGAGCCTCCAGGATTAGGAAGCCCAGCATAGAACGACGTGTTTTATAACCTAGCGGTTTCGTCTTTACGCGTGCGCCCCAATAGGCTCAGCGCCGCCTCTCGGGCGTCTTTCCCACAATACAGCACCTGCCAGAGTTGCTCAGTAATCGGCATTTCAACACCGTAGCGCTGTGCTAATGCCAGCACCTCTTTCGTATTGCGGTACCCTTCAACAACCTGACCAATGCTATCCTGCGCGCTCTGTACATCCATTCCCTGCCCCAGCATCATGCCGAAGCGCCGGTTACGGGACTGATTATCAGTACAGGTCAACACCAGATCGCCAAGCCCCGCCATCCCCATGAAGGTGGTAGGATCGGCACCCAGCGCCGCACCAAGCCGGGTCATTTCTGCCAGCCCGCGGGTGATCAACGCGGTACGCGCATTCGCGCCAAACCCAATGCCGTCAGACATCCCGGCACCGATCGCAATGACGTTTTTCACCGCACCGCCCAGCTGCACGCCGATAAAATCGGGGTTGCTGTAAACGCGGAAGCTCTTCCCACAGTGCAGCAGCCGTTGCAGGTCGTCAGCAAATTCACTGTCCGTTGATGCCAGCGCAATCGCCGTCGGCATGCCCGCCGCTAATTCTTTGGCAAATGTCGGGCCGGATACCACCGCAAGCGGGATGGTTTCACCCAACGCTTCGCGTGCGACATCTTGCAACAAACGTCCCGTTTCCGCTTCCAGCCCTTTGGTTGCCCACACGATACGCGCATCGGCACGCAAGTGAGGTTTCAATTGACGCAGGACATCACCGAACACATGGCTCGGCACAACGACCAACACGTTTCTGCTGGCAGCAAGCGCCTGCGCGAGGTTGGTTTCCAGCTGTAGCGAATCGGGGAAAGGCACATCCGGCAGGAATGCCTGATTACAGCGAGCGGCCTGTAACGCCTGAATGTGCACAGGGTTGTGACCCCACAACACGACTCGATGGCCATTACGCGCCAGCGTAATGGCCAATGCGGTGCCGTACGAGCCGGCACCGATGACGGTCATTGAAGCGTCAGACGCGTTCATCAGGCATCCTGAGGCTGCGCAGCACCTTCACCTTCGGTCTGCTGCTGCAGGTAATTCATGAACAGCGCATCAAAGTTAACCGGTGCCAGGTTCAGTTGCGGGAAGGTACCGCGAGAAACCAGGCTGGTGATGCACTCACGCGCGTAAGGGAACAGAATGTTCGGGCAGTATGCGCCCAGGCAGTGCGCCAGTTGAGTTCCTTCGATACCGCCAACGGTAAAGATACCACCTTGCTGAACTTCACACAGAAATGCAGTTTCTTCACCCAGAGAAGCCGTTACGGTCACACGCAGTACGACTTCATAGATATCATCAGCCAGCTGGCTAGAGGCCGTATCCAGATCCAGTTTTACTTCTGGCTGCCATTCCTGCTGGAACACCTGAGGCGCATTCGGCGCTTCAAAAGAGATATCTTTGGTGTAGATACGCTGGATTTGGAAAGCCATTTCTGTGTTGTTTTGTTCAGACATGTTAAGTAATACCCTTTTGTTAGATTCTCTTGACGTCTTCCGTCGTCATAAGTGGGCGGACGTCAGCACATTTCTGTCATTGTCATACTGCAATCACTGTAGTTGCAATAACGGTAGTACTGCAATCAGCCTGTCGATTATCCTGCAAAATCGCCGCCATTTTCACGGTGTATGATTGATACACCTGGCACGATGCGGATAGTTTTACCACAAACCGTTTTATTTGCCGCGGACTAAAGGCAGATTCTCACCGCTCCAGCCAGCCAGACCGTCTTTCAGTACCTGCACACGCTCAAAACCGGCTTTGTGCAAATTCTCGGCGGCTTCGCGTGAAGAGAGACCGTTGGCGCATACCACGATAATCGGCTGCGACTTATGTTTTTCAAGCTCACCTACGCTGCCGTTCTTGATGTCGTTCGGCAACAGGTTAAATGCGCTGGCAATATGGCCACGGCGATAGTCGTCACGATTACGGATATCAACGACGACAGCCTCTTCTTTATTAATCAGTCGGATCGCTTCACCGCGAACCACTTCCTTCACGTTCGACAGTTTACTCTTCACAGTAAGCACAATGACCGCAACCAACAGGGCAACCCAGGAAATGCTCAAAATAGGGTGCTTGCTAATGAATGGCATAATCTCTTGCATGGGGTGTAACGACTCCCGGATCAGTTAAGCAACAAAAATATAAGGTTCCTGAGTATACCTGCGCGATACGGCAATTACAGCCAGTAAGCCAATATAGCGTATCGAATCTGCGGTGAGCTTTCCATTTATCTCTATATTGATGCGCCCAGACGCCCGCCTTTGTGCCATGCTTGTCACGTCTGGAAATAGAAATCAGACAAGAGACAACTGGTAAGCTGCTGTTCATCGTGGAATAATTCACCGCTATGAGTAAAAACGCGTTATTTGTACAGAGTCGAGTAGCATGTAGCGCCGATCGCCATTTATCCGCATTACAAAAGCTACTAACCCGCTGCGTCAGCGCACTCTGCGTTGGCGTTTTGCTGTTGCCCGCGCTCAGCCAGGCTGAAGATAATCAGGCACAGCTTAAGACCCTGCAACAAGATATCGCCGCGAAAGAAAAAAGCGTTCAAGAACAACAAAAGCAGCGCAGTGCCTTAATCCAGCAGTTGAAAAAGCAGGAGCAGTCCATCTCTCAGGCCAGTCGTCAACTGCATGAAACGCGCAATACGCTGTCTACACTCAATAAAGAATTAGCTAGCCTCAGCGCCTCTATCGCCAAACTGCAATCTCAGCAGGATAAGCAACAAACGCTACTTTCCCGTCAGCTTGACGCCGCCTTCCGGCAAGGTCAGCACAGCGCACTGCAATTAATGCTGAGCGGAGAAGAAAGCCAGCGCAACGAGCGCATCCTCGCCTACTTCGGCTACCTGAATGAAGCGCGGCAGAAATCTATCCATGAATTGCAGCAAACGCGCGTAGAACTGGCTGACCAAAAGCGTCAGTTGGAACAAAAACAGGCACAGCAAAAAACGCTGCTGGGCGACCAACAGCAACAACAGCAGACGCTGGAGCAGGCACAGTCCGATCGGAAGAAAACGCTGTCGACGCTGGAAAGTTCGCTGGAAAAAGATCAGCAGAAGTTGACGGAACTGCGCCAGAATGAAACGCGGTTGCGCGATCAGATCGCCCGCGCTGAGCGAGAAGCGAAAGCCCGTGCCGAACGGGAAGCGCGCGAGGCCGCCAAAGTTCGCGCTAAAGAAGAGCAGGCCAAACGCAGCGGCAGCAGTTACAAACCGACTGAAGGTGAACGCTCACTCATGGCCCGAACCGGCGGTTTAGGACGACCTTCAGGTCAAGCCATCTGGCCGGTTAACGGCCGTATTGAGCATCGTTTCGGTGAACCGTTGCAGGGCGAACTGCGCTGGAAAGGCATGGTGATTACCGCACCCGAAGGAACGGAAGTGAAGGCGATCGCCGACGGAACCGTACTGATGGCTGACTGGCTACAGGGCTACGGGCTGGTCGTTGTTGTGCAGCATGGTAAAGGCGATATGAGCCTGTACGGTTATAACCAGAGCGCATTGGTTTCCGTTGGAACTCAGGTCAAGGCAGGCCAACCCATTGCGCTGGTCGGCACCAGCGGCGGGCAGAGTCAGCCTGGACTGTATTTTGAAATCCGTCGCCAGGGTCAGGCGGTCAATCCACAACCTTGGCTGGGAAGATAGCCTTGTCTTATTTAACCAAAACACCACTATTGGCGTTGAGTCTGCTCGCCCTGTCTCCTTTGGCACTGGCCGGAAAACTTTCCATCGTTATCGATGATTTCGGCTATCGTCCGCATAATGAGAACCAGATTTTGGCAATGCCGACGGCGATTTCCATCGCGGTATTACCCAACGCGCCGTACGCCCGTGAAATGGCGACCAAAGCTCACCAGCAAGGGCGAGAAGTGCTGATCCATCTGCCGATGGCACCGATGAGCAAGCAGCCGCTGGAGCGCGATACGTTACGCCCGGACATGAGCAGCGAAGAAATTCAGCGCATTATCCGCCAATCGGTCAATAACGTGCCTTACGCTGTGGGATTGAATAACCATATGGGCAGCGCGATGACCGCCAGCCTGCCCGGCATGCAAAAAGTCATGCAGGCGCTGAGCGCCTACCAGCTCTATTTCCTCGATAGCATGACCATTGGCAGCAGCCAATCGAGCCAGGCCGCGGCAGGAACGAACGTCAAAGTCATCAAACGCAAAGTCTTTCTGGATGATTCGCAAAACGAAGCCGAGATTCGCAAACAGTTTACCCGTGCGGTGCAAATCGCCCGCCGCAGCGGTTCCGCTATCGCTATCGGGCATCCACACCCTTCAACCATCCGCGTCTTGCAGCAGATGCTGCCGACGCTAGATACCGATATTGTCTTAGTCCGCCCTAGCCAGTTACTGAATGAGCCGACGCGGCAGTCTGAGCCTCAGCCGCAGCAGCCCGTCAAACCGCGTAATCCGTTCCACGGTATACCGCAGTGCCAAGTCAAACGGCCGCCGGAAGCGGTGAAGAACGATGTGTTCTTCAAGCTAGTGAGCAGCAGCATTCGGGAAAGCGCCCCCGTGCTATTTATCAAGCACCGCTGGCAGACCTGGATTGCTCCAGCCGAGACCGAAGCGCCCAAGCAGCCATAATGTCAGGCGCGCGTTTCTCTTTTGCCACCGCGCGGGTTCGCTTCGGCAGGGCTATGCCTCATCCCAATTGAGAATCACCTTGCCCGACTGACCCGAGCGCATGGCATCGAACCCTTTCTGAAATTCATCAATGTGAAAGCGGTGGGTGATAATCGGTGACAAATCCAGTCCAGACTGAATCAGCGCCGACATCTTGTACCAGGTTTCGAACATTTCCCGTCCGTAGATCCCTTTGATAAACAGCCCTTTAAAAATTACCTCTCCCCAGTCAATCGACATCGGTTCATGCGGAATGCCCAGCATGGCAATGCGCCCACCGTGATTCATCGCTTTCAACATGGCACGAAAGGCCGATGGCGCGCCCGACATCTCTAACCCGATATCAAATCCCTCGGTCATGCCTAGTTCCATCATCACATCAGCCAGCTTTTCTTCTGCCACATTGACGGCACGTGTTGCCCCCATTTTACTGGCAAGATCCAGACGGTACGCATTCACATCGGTAATCACGACATTCCTTGCACCAACGTGGCGACATACCGCCGCTGCCATTATGCCTATCGGCCCCGCGCCAGCGATCAAGACATCTTCTCCCACAAGATCGAAGGACAGTGCGGTATGCACCGCGTTACCGAAGGGATCGAAGATGGCGGCTAGCTCATCAGAAATATTGTCGGGAATGCGAAACGCGTTGTAAGCAGGGATCACCAGATACTCCGCGAACGAACCGGGACGATTTACCCCGACGCCAATAGCATTACGGCATAAATGACGCCGTCCGGCACGACAGTTGCGACAGTAGCCACAGGTAATGTGCCCTTCGCCAGAGACCCGATCGCCAATATGAAAACCGTTAACCTCCTGACCGATAGCGACAATTTCGCCAACGTACTCATGCCCGACGACCATTGGAACGGGAATCGTCTTCTGCGACCATTCGTCCCAGTTATAGATATGCACATCCGTTCCGCAGATCGCGCTTTTGCGGATTTTAATCATGATGTCGTTATGCCCGAGCTCCGGCGTGGGCGAGTCCACCATCCAGATGCCTTCTTCCGGCCGCAGTTTTGCCAATGCTTTCATGATGGTTTCCTCAGATGATCACACCCAGACGTTTGCCCACACGGATAAAAGCCTCGATGGCGAATTCGATTTGCTGCGGCGTATGGGCGGCCGACATTTGGGTGCGAATACGTGCCTGACCGAGGGGGACAACGGGATAGAAAAAGCCGGCGACATAAACACCTTCCCGCTGTAGCGCCTGCGCAAAATCCTGTGCCAGTTGCGCCTCACCCAACATGACGGGAATAATGGCGTGATCGGCACCTGCCAGCGTGAACCCTGCGGCCGTCATCTTTTCACGGAACAGACGGGCATTTGTCCACAGACGCTCACGCCGTTCGCCACTCTGTTCCAGCAAATCCAATACCCTGAGCGACGCGGTGACAATGGCAGGCGCGAGCGAGTTGGAAAACAGATAGGGGCGAGAGCGCTGGCGCAACCAGTCGATCACCTCGCGCTTGCCCGCCGTATAGCCACCTGACGCACCGCCCAGCGCCTTACCTAGCGTGCCGGTGATGATGTCAACACGATCCATCACTCCGCAGTGTTCATGCGTTCCGCGCCCTTGTTCACCGACAAATCCCACCGCATGCGAATCATCCACCATCACGAGCGCATCATAGCGATCCGCCAGATCGCAAATCCCCTGCAAATCTGCAATGACGCCATCCATCGAGAAAACGCCGTCGGTGGCGATCATGACGTGCCTTGCCCCTTCCGCTCTGGCCAGTTGCAGCTGTGCTTCCAACTGACTCATATCGTTATTGGCATAGCGGTAGCGCCGCGCCTTCGATAGCCGAATACCGTCGATGATTGAGGCATGATTAAGCGCATCGGAAATAATCGCATCCTCCGGCCCCATCAGCGTTTCAAACAGCCCACCGTTAGCATCAAAACAGGAGGAATAGAGAATCGCATCGTCCATTCCCAGAAACTCTGCCAGCTTATGCTCCAGCGCTTTATGGATATCCTGCGTTCCACAGATGAATCGCACCGAAGCCATACCAAAACCGTGGCTGTCCAATCCGGCTTTTGCAGCGGCAATCAGCTCAGGGCTGTCCGCCAGACCAAGATAATTATTGGCACAGAAATTGAGCAGGCGGTCGCTATCCATCACCTCGATTTCAGCCTGCTGTGCAGAGGTAATGATGCGCTCCTCTTTGAACACCCCTTCGGTGCGTGCAGCCATAATTTGTGCAGTAAGTTGTTGATAAAAAGCGGCAGGCATAGCGTCACTCTCCAATAAAAAGATTGCGTTATGGTTTTTAAGCTAGCGGATGTGGGCAGAAATGCGGGGTAAACAGTCTGAAAATGCTGGCTTCGTCACGGCCTGAATCATCTTAAAAACGTGGGGGCAACACGTGATAAATTAAGCTCTGGCTGCTTGCGGTAAAATGAAATGCTATTATAGCGGTCATAAACAGTGTGGGGCGCGGTGCCTCACCGGCAAGATTAATAAAGGTCGCGCCCATGATTATCGTTACTGGCGGTGCCGGTTTTATCGGCAGCAATATCGTAAAATCTCTGAATGACATCGGCTATCGGGACATTCTGGTTGTCGATAACCTGAAAGACGGCACCAAGTTCGCCAATCTGGTCGATCTGGACATCGCAGATTACGTGGATAAAGAAGATTTCATCGCCAGCATCGTTGCAGGTGACGATCTGGGCGATATCGATGCCGTATTCCATGAAGGCGCTTGCTCTTCCACCACCGAGTGGGATGGCAAATACATGATGGATAACAACTATCAGTATTCTAAAGACGTGCTGCACTACTGCCTCGATCGCAACATTCCGTTCCTGTATGCCTCTTCTGCCGCAACCTACGGCGGCCGCAACGATAACTTTATCGAAGAGCGCCAATACGAGCAGCCGTTGAACGTTTATGGCTATTCCAAATTCCTGTTCGACCAGTACGTGCGTGAAATTCTGCCGGAAGCGGAATCGCAGATCTGCGGTTTCCGCTATTTCAACGTCTACGGACCGCGCGAAGGCCATAAAGGCAGCATGGCGAGCGTCGCATTCCACCTGAATAACCAGATTAATCAGGGTGAAAATCCGAAGCTGTTCTCCGGTAGCGAGAACTTCCAGCGTGACTTCATCTACGTCGGTGATGTCGCGGCCGTCAACCTGTGGTTCTGGCAAAACGGTGTTTCCGGCATCTTCAACTGCGGTACGGGTCGCGCCGAATCCTTCCAGGCTGTCGCGGACGCCACCCTCGCCTTCCATAAAAAAGGCAGCGTGGAATACATCGCGTTCCCTGAGAAGCTGAAAGGCCGCTATCAGGCTTATACACAAGCCGACCTCACCAATTTGCGTGCCGCTGGCTATGACAAGCCGTTCAAAACCGTCGCCGAAGGCGTGGCGGAATATATGGCCTGGCTGAACCGTACCGTTTAATCGGATAAGGATTCAAAAGCGGTATGAAAATTTTGGTCATCGGCCCTTCCTGGGTCGGCGATATGATGATGTCGCACAGCCTTTATCGCACGTTGAAGGCTGAACACCCGGAAGCGGTCATTGACGTGATGGCACCGGCCTGGTGCCGTCCGCTGCTGGCACGGATGCCGGAAGTCAATCAGGCGTTAGCCATGCCATTAGGTCACGGTGCACTGGAGCTGGGCGAACGTCGCCGTCTTGGCGTATCGCTGCGCGGTGCGGGCTATGACCGCGCTTACGTGCTACCTAATTCCTTTAAATCCGCGCTGGTCCCCTTCTTTGCCAACATTCCGCAGCGTACAGGCTGGCGTGGCGAAATGCGTTACGGGCTGCTGAACGACGTACGCGTGTTGGATAAAGCCGCATTTCCGCTGATGGTTCAGCGCTATGCCGCGTTAGCCTACGATCGTAGCCGTATTCATCGTGCTGAGGATCTACCGCAGCCGCTACTGTGGCCGCAGTTGCAGGTCAATCAGGCCGAAATTGCGGACGTGATGCAGGCCTTCGAGCTCAGCGATACGCGTCCCATCATCGGCTTTTGCCCCGGTGCCGAGTTTGGCCCCGCCAAACGCTGGCCGCATTATCACTATGCGGCGTTGGCACAAGCACTGATCGAGCGCGGCTACCAGATAGCGCTGTTCGGTTCGGCCAATGACCGTTCGGCCTGTGACGATATCCTTCAGGGATTAACGGAAGAGGCGCGACAACATTGCGCCAATCTGGCGGGGAAAACCTCGCTGGAACAGGCGGTAGTGCTCATTGCCGCTTGCCACGCCGTCGTCAGCAACGATTCTGGGCTCATGCACGTTGCGGCGGCACTTCATCGTCCGCTTGTCGCGCTTTATGGCCCAAGCAGCCCCGATTTTACCCCGCCACTGTCCCATCAGGCCGAGGTGATTCGCCTGATTACCGGCTATCACCGAGTGCGCAAAGGGGATGCCGAACAGGGTTATCACCAGAGTTTGATCGACATTCAGCCCGAACGCGTGCTCAACGCACTGGATAAGTATCTCATTCCGGGAGCGGACGCATGAGAGTGCTGATTGTGAAAACATCGTCGATGGGCGATGTGCTGCATACATTGCCCGCCTTGACCGACGCAATGCAGGCTATTCCCGGTATCCAGTTCGACTGGGTGGTTGAAGAAGGTTTCGCGCAAGTTCCCAGTTGGCACCCGGCGGTTTCTCGCGTGATTCCCGTCGCAATACGCCGCTGGCGCAAAAGCTGGTTCAGCGCCCCGATACGTCAGGAGCGTGCAGAGTTCACACGCCAGCTACGCCAGTATCGCTATGATGCGGTTATTGATGCGCAAGGGCTGATTAAAAGCGCGCTGCTGGTGACGCGACTCGCCAACGGAAAGAAGCACGGATTGGATTGCAAAAGTGCGCGTGAACCACTGGCAAGCTGGTTTTATAACTACCGCCACCCAATAAGCCGTCGGCAGCATGCCGTCGAGCGCGTACGGGAACTGTTTGCCGCCAGCCTGAACTATCGGAAACCCACCGAGCGCGGCGACTATGCGATTGCCTCACGTTTTCTCTCCCAGTCGCCCGCAGACGCCAATCGCTATCTGGTGTTTCTCCACGCCACGACGCGTGATGAAAAACACTGGCCGGAAGCGCACTGGCGTGAACTGATTGCCCTATTGGCACCGAGTGGATTACGCATCAAACTCCCTTGGGGAGCGTCGCATGAGCACCAGCGTGCATTACGGCTGGCGGAAGGCTTTCCGCACGTTGACGTCTTACCACGCCTCACGCTGCAACAGGTCGCCGAGGTGCTTGCGGGTGCCAAAGCAGTCATTTCCGTCGATACCGGGCTTAGCCATCTGACGGCAGCGCTGGATCGTCCGAATATCACCTTATACGGGCCAACTGACCCAGGGCTGATTGGCGGCTACGGGATGAATCAGGTGGCGGAAATGTCCGAAAGCCAGAAAATGGAGACAATTCCCGCTAACCTCGTCCATCAGAAATTAGAGAAGCTGATAGAATTACCTGCATCAGGCGAGTGATATCGCTCCCGACTGTGAACAAATACATGCTCAATGAATTAAGGTACGAACTGGGAAAAGCGCCCAGTATAAGTGCGGCTATCGCACTGAAAGCGATTTTCCCAGGCTGTTTACTCACATTAGCTATCATGCCATTTAGTAGCATTATTGCCGGGTGGCTTTTTTATCTCACAGGTGCGCTGTCTATTTTTTATGTAGCGACACATTTAAGAACAATAATTGCAGCTAAACGGCGGTTACTGATTCCACTTTGCCTGCTGGCTATCGGCTTAACCAATCTCATTTGGTATCACCATTATTATCAATCAGAGAGCCTTTTCTCTTATGTGTATAACGCCTATAGGACATCCGCGCATGCCGGGATTCTGGGTGCATTTATCCTGCTGACAGCCCTGCATATCTCGCAAAAAAATCAGCGACACTCACTCTTCTGCATTATCGCAATATGTGTATTCACACTGGGCTATGCATTCTATCAGTCCTTGTTCAGTGGAATGCACCGTATTGGGCTGGTATTTGGCACTGCAACTAGCGCAGCCTATTTTCTAACCTTCATTGGTGCGTTAAGCGCACAGGCACTGCTTAAGCTCGATTCGGCTTATAAATATTACCTTTATCTAGGGCACTTTCTGTTAGTCACCATCGCTATTTTTCTGACAGAAACCCGGGCTGCCATACTCGTCTATCCCATTGTTGGCGCAACCATTTTATTGTCCGAGGTGAGACACAATAAGCGATTGTTTATCAAGGCATTCGTCGGCTCAGCAGCCACCCTGCTCCTGTGCTTATTCCTCTTCCAAGAGACGATTCATCAGCGTGTCAACGATCTGATTAATGACGTACACAGCTATAGTATGAATAACAGCAGAACCTCGGTTGGTGCACGAATCGCGATGTATCAATCAGGTATCGAAGCCGGGGAAGAAGCGTTATTGGGGCAGTCCGCCGAACAGCGCGCAGAGCGAATCGTTGCACAAGCAGAACAAAAACCGAACTTAGCGGGTGCGGTGGAATATCTGGATGTCCATCTGCATAACGAAGTGATTGATGCCTTCTCCCTTAAGGGACTACCAGGAGCAATATTGCTTGTGTTGCTCTATGCCTCTTTATTTTATTTTTCATTTTTTGTTCTACGTAGCCATCTCTCTGCTGCGCTGCTTTTTGCCCTGCTGATGTATGGACTTAGCGATGTCATTCTCTATTCACGAGACATGCTCATTGCGTGGCTTATGGCGTTTTGCCTTGGCACAACGCTGACCGGAAAATGGCTAAAGAATTAGCCCTGTTATAATTAGCATATGGCAATAACATTTACCTCTGTGAGAGGGATGTGGGTTTTAGTACCATACTGGATTTGAATACGTGCGCGATAAATTTGCGCACCGCAAATCGCCGCGACATTTCGGATCATCTCAGTCAACTGGTAGCTGTCGAGCCAGGGGCGGTAGCGTGCCTGTAAAAAACAACCATTTGATTACATGAAGGAAAGCGAGTGAGTCAACGCATCATCCCTTATCACCGGATTCTCGTGGTAAAGCTCAGATATCATGGCGATATGCTGCTGACCACTCCGCTCATCAGCACGCTGAAAGCCAATTACCCTGACGCCAAAATTGACGTATTACTGTATCAGGATACGATGCCGATTCTCTCCGCCAATCCAGAGATAAATCAGCTTTATGGGCTCAAAAGAAAGACTGGCTCGCTTTTGGAAAAGATCGCTGATTTCAAAGAAATCAGGCAAGAACTCAAGAAAAACAATTACGATTTGATCGTCAATCTGGCCGATCAGTGGCCCATTGCCCTATTGGTAAAATCATTGGGATGTCACAGTATTGCTCTCGATCGGGGCGATAATCTGAAGGGAAAGATTTGGCGCTCATTTTTCAGCACCTGCGTTCCGCCAATGGGGGCGCATATTGTTGAGCAAAACCTTCATCTCCTCACCCCGCTCAACCTGCCGGCGTCAAATACACGTTCTACATTATCGCTGCATTATCGTCAGGAAGATGCCCAAAGTATCGTTGATCAACGCTCTACACTTTTAACGCAACGCTACGTCGTCATTCAACCCACGACTCGCCAATATTACAAATACTGGGACAACGGCAAATTCGCTCAGGTCATTGACTACCTTAAAGCAAAAAATCTGGAAGTCGTTTTGACCTGTGGTCCTTCAGAAGACGATTTAAACGTGGTGCGCGACATTCACTCACAGTGCACGCATAAACCCGATATGGCCTTTGCGGGTAAAACGAGTTTTCTTGAGCTGGCGGCGTTAATTGACAACGCGGTGTTGTATATCGGTGTGGATTCAGCTCCGATGCATATGGCTGCCGCATTGAATACACCGCTAGTGTGCCTGTTTGGCCCAACAGACTACAAATTATGGCGCCCGTGGTGCGATCGCTATAAGCAGATTTGGGCAGGTGAATATCAGCAGATGCCAGCCCAACAGAATTACGATCAGACGGTTAAATACTTGTCCTGCATTCCTGCACAAGCGGTTATTCAGGCATCAGAACACATGCTACAAGAGTCGCAGGAAGAGAACATCAAATGAAAATCGCATTCTGCGTCTATAAATTCTTTCCTTTCGGCGGGCTACAGCGGGATTTTCTGAGCATTGCACTAACGTGCCAAAAACAAGGCCACGACATTCGTGTTTACACCAGCGAATGGCAAGGCGACAAACCTGAAGGGTTCGACATCGTTCTCGTGCCTATCTCTGGGCTGGGTAATCATACGCGCCATCGCCGTTTTTCAGACTGGATACAACGCCATTTACAACAATCCCCGGTCGACCGTGTTGTCGGATTTAGCAAAATGCCAGGACTGGACTTCTACTATGCTGCTGAAGGATGTACGGCAGAAAAGGCGGTTCAGGAAAAATGCTTCTTTTATCGACTAACACCCCGCTACCGCGGCTACGCAGCACTTGAACGAGACGTATTCGATAAAAACAGCCACACGCGCATGCTGATGCTGACGCCACGACAAATTGCTCATTTTCAGAAGCATTACGGCACACAAGATGAACGCTTTTTTATGCTACCGCCGGGTATTTCGCTGGACAGAAAATACAGCACGCGCTCTCCAGCTACGCGATCACGCTTCCGTCAGCAGAACCAACTGGATGAAAATGGATTTGTTCTATTACAAGTCGGTTCCGACTTCAAACGCAAAGGCGTTGGCCGCAGTCTGGCTGCTATCGCCAGCTTGCCACAGGAACTGCGTCAACGCGTAACGCTGCTGGTTGTCGGCCAGGACGACCCAAAACCGTTTCAACAACAGGCAGAGCAGCTCGGCATCGGTAAACAAATACAGTTCTTCTCTGGCCGAGACGACATTCCTAACTTCATGGCAGCCGCGGATTTGTTACTGCATCCGGCTCATCAGGAAGCCGCAGGCATCGTTTTACTTGAGGCTATCGCGGCTGGATTACCGATACTTGTCACCGATGCGTGCGGTTATGCTTTTTACATTGAGCGTTCGCGGGCCGGACAGGTCATTCCTGAGCCTTTTAGCCAGACAGCACTGAATCACGCGTTGTCACATGCACTCCGTCAGCCAGAAACGCTTAAACAGTGGGCAGAAAATGCCCGCCATTTTGCCGATACAGAAGATATTTACAGTCTGCCAGAAAAAGCGGCACAGTTGATTACCAGCGCAAACGCTCGTTAAACGAACGCAGTATATTGCTGCCAAAATAACGCGTTGATCCCTATTTATTTTTAAGAGCCATAACCGAGTTCACTATGTATTTTTCATCGCAAGGTGTTATAAAAAGAAAAGTTTCATTTATTCGCCCCTTAGCGGAAAATTCAGAATCCGATACGCTAAATATCGCTTACGGTATTGATAAAAATTTTATGTTTGGCTGCGCCATTTCAGCAGCATCAATCTTGCTCCACAATCCTGACATAAAATTTTCATTTCATATATTCACTGACTCATTAAGTGATGATGAAGAGGAAAATTTTCAAAACCTCAGCACTCAATATAATGCAGATATTAGTCTTTACATTGTAAATTGCGATGAACTGAAATCGCTTCCCAGCACCAAAAACTGGTCTTATGCCACCTATTTTCGCTTTGTGATTGCCGATTTACTTTACCCAGAAATTGAAACGCTTCTTTATATCGATGCTGACATTGTTTGCAAAGGCTCACTACATCAGCTGTTAGGAATCGAATTCAACAACAACATTGCGGCAGTGGTCGCAGAAGAAGACAAGGTTTGGTGGGAAAAACGAGCAAAGGCGCTTGATGAACCAGGAATCAATGCCGGATATTTTAATGCTGGATTCTTATATATCAACCTCGCACAATGGCAAAAAAACGATATTAGTTCACAGGCCATGTCTCTTCTTGCAGATGAGAAAATAAAGTCAAAAATATCTTATCTTGATCAAGACATATTAAACATTTTACTTATAGACAAAACAATATGGCTTGATAAAAAATACAACACACAATATAGCATTAATTATGAACTTAGTAAGCCTAAGCCAGTCAATCCTATAAAGGATGATACGGTTATGATTCATTATATTGGGCCAACAAAACCCTGGCATAAATGGGCTGAACATTACGCTTGCACGGAGTATTTTCTAGATGCTAAAAGAGCATCCCCGTGGAATCAGTCCCCCTTACTGCAAGCTACAACCACGAGTAATATGAGATATTGTGCTAAACATCAGTTTAATAATAATGAAGTTATATCAAGTATAGTTAGTTACTTAAAATACTTCTATAAAAAAGCTCTATCAAAATAAAACAATGCCATCAAACCATCAAAAGAAAAAAATTAGAGAAAAATTAGGAGCATAAATAATGAGAGCATTATTTCTAAAAAGAACAGGTGGTGGGTTGAATAATCAAAAAATGATTTTTCTTGCCCTATTAATTGAAGCTATAGAAAAAAAATCTCCCATAGCATTGCCCTACTTTATTAATTTCATCGCTAATAAAAGCAAAAAAAAACTGAGAGATAAAATTTATTTCTCTTACATATATAAACTCTTCTATAGAGACATAGATCTATTCACAGTATTCGATAAAAAATCAATGGATGTTTTCTTCGAAAAGTACAATATAAAAATAAACAACTATATTACTTCTCGATATACAGGGAAAAAACTCAACCCTGACAAACTATTTTTCAAAGGCGAATCTATCGTCAACGAATTTATAAACAATAAAAACTATGAACATAGAAATATAGTAATAGATTTTTTTAAATATTTGACACCATCTAAATACATAGAAGACAAGATAGAGTATTTTATTTCACACGCACATCCATATGATGCTGTTTGTCAATTACGAATAGAAAGTGATTGGCCGTTAGACATTGAAGACTCATGGGAGAAAAAACCCAATGGGGTTAACTCAACACCATTAGAGCGTTGCAATCACATATTTAGTAAAATAAAAAAAACCTTACCTTCTCTAAAAACACTTTATATTACTTATGATAAAAGTGCTCTAACCTGCTCATTCGAGGATATAGAACATTTAGCAAGAGATGGATTTGGATTAAAACTAAAAGAGAAAAATACAGCTACCGAGAATGAGTTCAACCCTAAAAATGCATTAGAAGCATCGATCATTGATTTTGAAATTGCAGCACGCAGCGATATATTTATCGGCACGGACATGTCGACATTCACATCAATATCAGCGGTAACTAAATTTTGTAGAGATGGTCATCCACCTAAAGACAGATATTTATATAATTTACCGGGTGAGTTTTTGATTTTAGATGATAAAACAAAAACTGCTGAAAATTAATTTTTTTAATTAAATTTTGTTATGATAGATAACATAGAGAATGAAACATAGGTTGTCTGTATGAAGATAAACGCAGTTATCGTCACTTACAATACTGAAGTAACAAAATCAGAAACTGTAAAATCCGTATTTGAAGCAAAATTAGATAATATCGAACTAACTATTACCATATGGAATAATGGTCCAAAATTACTGGAAAATAGAGATTTAGAAAAATATATCGAACAGTGTAAATCATTAAAGATATCTTCTGATATATATCAGGATATTAGAAATACATCTTTAAGCAAAGTATACAACTTCCTTTTAAAAAAAGGAAAACATGATTTTTTTGTAATTTTAGATCAAGATACAAAAATAAATCCAGACTTCTTCTATAATATAATTGAAAATAGCGACAGTGAAATCATCTGCCCCCAAGTATACCTAGAGAATCACAATAATCAGCTTGATACACCAGTCTATAGAGACACCCTCAAACATGTTCCTCTCGGTAACTTCAACGCTAAGAACATACTAACATGCGGTTCTGGGTTAGCAATATCTCGCTCTTTGTGTGAGAAAACCCTCAGCCATTCTGGCTTTATATTTGATGAACGGTATGCTTTTTATTTAGCAGATGACAGTTTTTTATTAAATATAAACAGATTCGATGATGTAAAGGGAACCTGTATTGGCGAAATACATCATAACTTATCAGGATTCGGATGCAATTATAAGGAAATGAAAGAAAGTTCAAAACTTGAGCATGGATATGCCTTAATACTAAGAAAAACAAATCAAAGAAATAAAAACAGCATAGCAAAAAACATATTCCACTCTGTAAAGTATATTTATAAATCAAAATGCACCTATACTACTGCACTAAAAATATTTAAATGTGCATTAACAGGAAAACACCCAAGATCAAAATATGAAATTGACGAAAACAAAACAACAGCGATTAGTTTTCATATCTAAAGATATATAACTTTAAATAAAGTCACTTTAGATTATGTGAAATCAAAATAAATAACACTGGAGTCAACGATGCATCGCCCTCGTCTCTCTGTTGTATTGATCAGTTTGAATGCTGAAGAAATACTTGCTGATTGTCTCTCATCCGTTGGCTGGGCTGACGAAATCGTCGTACTAGATTCCGGTAGCAATGATAATACACAAGCAATTGCATACCAATATGGTGCAAAATTTTTCAAAAACACGTCATGGCCTGGCTTTGGAAAACAGCGGCAACTTGCTCAACAATATGCCACTGGCGATTATATATTAATGATCGATACCGATGAGCGCATCACACCTGCTTTACGTCAATCTATTGAAGCGGTATTGAATTCACCAAAAAAAGATACCGTGTATCGATTTGCTCGCAGTAATTTATTCTTGGGACGCTTTATGCGTCATAGTGGTTGGTATCCTGATCACGTTATTCGCCTTTATCCTAGTAATTATTATTATAATGGCAATGATGTACATGAATCCCTTGATTATGGAAAAGCAGAAGTAGTTACTTTACAGGGCGACCTTGAGCATCTCACCTGCCGTGATTTTTTTTCCTTTCAAGAAAAGCAGTTAATGTACGCAAAAATCTGGGCGAGGGAACGATTCCAGAAAGGTAAACATTGTAGTTATTTAGCTATTTATACCCACGCTATTTCTGCATTTATAAAAACGTGGATATTACGTGCAGGCTTTCTCGATGGAAAACAAGGATTATTACTTGCCATAGTGAATTTTCAATATACGTTTAATAAATATGCTGGCCTTTGGGAACTAAATAACAGAAAAAAACCAGAAAATTAAATTTAGACACACCATAGAGGAATTTTTTATTTTCAGGACAAATAGCCATTTAGTAAAATAAAAATAATCCATCTGACAAACACTCTAAAGAGGCTATATGAAAATAAATTTATTACAATTACAAACGCATGGAGATGAACGAGGTTCACTTATTGCGTTGGAGAAAGATAAAAACATTCCATTTGAAATTAAACGTGTGTATTACATGTTTAATACTAAAGAAGAAGTCAGGAGAGGATTTCATGCTCATCGACAACTAAAACAGGTAGTTATCGCCGTGAGAGGCTCCTGCCGTTTTCTTCTGGATGATGGAATAGAAAAAATAAGTATATTACTAGATAATCCCGCACAAGGGCTTTTAATAGAATCATTTATGTGGAGAGAAATGTATAATTTTTCTGACGACTGTGTACTCATGGTACTAGCCGATAGCTTATATGATGAATCTGACTATATAAGAAATTATGATGAATTTATAAGAATAACAAAGAGTGAAAGCTAATATTTACTCAAAATATGCACCAGATATTTTTCAATTATTTAATAATGATTTATAAGGAAAATTAATTATGGTTAATTTTTTAGATTTAAAAGCCATCAATAATAAATATCAAAAAGAACTGAAAGACGCTTGTGCAAGAGTCATAGATTCAGGATCATACATTTCTGGAAGCGAACTTATACGATTCGAAGAAGAGTTCTCTTCTTTTTGCGGTACCAAATATGCCATTGGAGTTGCAAACGGTTTAGATGCATTAATCCTTATTCTTCGCGCATGGAAAATACAGGGTAAATTAAAAGATGGCGATGAAATAATTGTTCCCGCAAACACCTATATAGCATCGATCCTGGCTATTACAGAAAATAATTTAACACCAGTATTAGTAGAGCCTGATTGTAGCACCTATAATATTGACATAGCCAACATCAAGGCTGCAATTAGTAAAAAAACAAAAGTTATTCTTCCTGTTCACTTATATGGTCAGCTAGCGCCTATGGAGGAATTACTAGAACTAGCCAAAGAACACAATTTATTAGTCCTTGAAGATAGTGCCCAAGCACATGGCGCACATATATCTGGCCGTAAAGCAGGAAACTGGGGCGATGCATCTGGTTTTAGTTTTTATCCTGGTAAAAATCTAGGTGCTTTAGGAGATGCTGGTGCAATAACAACAAACGACTATGAATTAATGGAAACAGTTAGAGCACTTAGAAACTACGGCTCACACGAGAAATATAAAAATATATATTGTGGTCTCAACAGCCGATTAGATGAAATTCAGGCCGCTATGCTATCTGTGAAGTTAGCGTATCTTCCACAGGAAACAGCACGTCGGCAAGAAATAGCAAATAGGTATTTAAAAGAGATAAAAAATGAAAAGATATCATTGCCGTTTATCAAAAATCAATCATCCCACGTCTGGCATTTATTTGTTATTCGATGCAAAAAAAGAAAGGAACTTCAAGAGCACCTCATACTGAATGGTGTTCAAACACTAATCCATTATCCTATTCCTCCTCATAAACAGGGTGCCTATAGAGAATGGTCAGACATCAGTCTCCCTATAACAGAAAAGATTCATAATGAAGTCATTTCCCTGCCAATTAGTCCTGTTATGAGCGATGAAGAAGTCCAGAAAGTCGTGGAGGTTATTAATGCCTGGATATAATAAAAATTTATTATCGATATGTTGTCTAGGCTATAATCACGCCTCTTTTTTAGCAGAGAATATAAAATCCATTTGTAATATCGATTACCCTAACATTGAAATCATTGCCATTGACGATGGTTCTCAAGATAACAGTGTGAATCTTTTACGTGAATTATCACAAAAAATCCCATTAAGAATGGAAGTTATTTCTCAAGAAAACACGGGTAATATAGGAAAGAATTTTAATAACGCATATAAAGTTGCCAAAGGTGAACTCATAACATTTATAGCTCTGGATGACGTATACAATCCTAATGTTATGTTAAAACAAATAGAGGCGATGAATAACTCACCAGAATTAGCATTTTCTGCCTCATCAAAAGCAGTTAGCATTAATAATGAAGGGTATGTAAACGAGAATTTCCAAGCGCTTTCTCTTTATTCTCAAGAAACACAAAATATTGACGATCTGCTAGAATTTGAATATTCCGAATTTGGTGCGTTTTATATTCAAGGCTCCATTTTTAAAAAGTCAGTAATTGATGCAGTCGGTGGTTTCGATGAAGATATGACGGGAGATGATCTAGTTCTTCGAACTAAAGTATTTAGATATATTCAGGAAAACCCTCACTACAGTTTTTTAATACAAAAAGATAACTCCTGTTTTTATAGATTGCATGATGGTAACGTACACAAAAATACGATTAGGCAACTGAAAATAGTTACAGAATATCTTGAGAGGTACTGGCCAGAAAGAGAAAACCCAAAAACATTAATTGATTGGTATAGTGCATATATATATAGCGAAAAATTTGATGTTTATATTAAATCGTTTTCCCTTAACAATAGAGCAGCAGGATTATTAAAGGAAGCTCGTGTAATTAGTGAAATAAAAAAATCAGTAAAAAAAGAATTCAGCACCATTATAAAATGGTGGGGGAGGATTCTTAAAAGAAACAGATTCCCTGATGGAAAAAGAGAAATAACAATACTTTCTTTATTTACAATAAAATACAAAAAATCCATGAAGAAAAAAAAACCACAGGTACATTACTCAGATTACATCTAGTAAGTTGTTCTCTTCCCCTTATTCAAGGTTTTCTAATTTAGTCGAAAACCAATATTGGGAAGAGGAAAAATACCGTAATATTACCAAAGAGGCACTAAGAGAACTTAACAAAAACCACTACAGTAAACTCAAAGACTCTATTGTAATTCTGGAAAGAAAAGATAAATTACACTACCGATCATGGTTATTTTTACTCTTTTCAGCGGCTAAAGAATAATATTATTAATGAAAGCAAAGGTGCCATAAGAAAAATAAAACGTATCTTACACAAAAACTCAAAATAGATACAAACGTCTCATAATTCAGGTGCGTGTGGATTATAGTTGGATCTTCTAGCTTGTTCAGTTGTCTGTTTATCCCGTATCAGATTCAACGATTGTGGCCATTGCGCGCATCTGCCAGCGATTTTTAGAAAAATCGGTTGGGGAATAAACGACATCCGTTTTACAAATAGCCTTATCCTCACGAACCCGATAAAATCATCCCAGCGATAACCGATAACAGTAAATCTTATGCTACAAACTCTCTACACCATTATCCTGTACCTCATCCAACCGTTGATTTGGCTTCGTCTGTGGCTTCGTGGCCGCAAGGCTCCTGCCTATCGTCGGCGCTGGGGTGAACGTTACGGCTTTTGTGCAGAGAAGGTTAAGCCAGACGGTATCATGCTGCATTCGGTGTCGGTGGGTGAAACGCTGGCCGCCATTCCCTTAGTGAGAGCGCTGCGCCATCGTTATCCCAATCTGCCTATTACAGTAACAACCATGACGCCAACCGGTTCCGAGCGCGTGCGTTCAGCGTTTGGCGACACGGTCTATCACGTTTACCTGCCTTATGATTTGCCCTGTGCCCTGAAACGTTTTTTTGACCAGGTTCGTCCGAAAATCGTCATCATTATGGAGACCGAACTGTGGCCAAATCTGATCGCAGAGCTACACAAACGCGACATTCCGCTGGTCATTGCGAATGCCCGGCTGTCAGAACGCTCTGCTGCGGGTTATAAAAAGATCGGGAAACTCATGCGCCATATCTTGCGGCGCATTACCCTCGTCGCCGCACAGAATCAGGAAGACGGGAATCGATTTATCGATCTTGGCTTGAAGCGCTCCAGCCTGAAAGTGACTGGCAGCCTCAAATTTGATATTTCCGTGACGCCAGAACTGGCGGCACGAGCCATTACATTACGTCGACAGTGGGCGCCACACCGTCCGGTATGGATAGCCACCAGTACGCACGAAGGTGAAGAAGCGATCGTTCTGGCCGCTCACCGACAGCTGCTTGCCACCTACCCTGACTTACTCCTCATTCTTGTGCCTCGCCACCCGGAACGTTTCGCCACCACGCAGGCACTGACAGAGAATCTGGGATTCACCTACACGCTGCGCAGCAGTGGTGAACAGCCTCCTGCAAACACGCAGGTCGTCATTGGGGACACCATGGGCGAGCTGATGCTGTTATATGGCATCGCCGATCTGGCTTTTGTCGGTGGAAGCTTGGTTGAACGAGGCGGGCATAACCCGCTAGAAGCGGCAGCTCATGCTATCCCGGTATTGATGGGGCCACACACGTTCAATTTCAAAGATATCTGCAACAAACTCGATCAGGCCGACGGGCTGATTACCGTGACCGATGCAGACTCACTTGGAAAAGAAGTCGGGAAACTGCTCGCTGACGAAGATTATCGTCTTTACTATGGTCGACATGCCGTGGAAGTGTTACACCAAAACCAGGGTGCACTACAGATGCTGCTTACGCTACTGGAACCTTATTTACCCCAGCGGACACAGTAAAACAGCGTTACCAAGACAGTGAATGAAGGGCTGACGTGATGACAACCAAAGCGATTTATCCTGGAACGTTCGATCCACTAACCAATGGTCATTTGGATCTGCTGACGCGTGCATCACGACTGTTCGACCATGTGGTGCTGGCCATCGCTGCCAGCCCGAGCAAGCATACGCTTTTCACTCTGGATGAACGCGTAGCGCTGGCAAAGGGTGCGACGCAACATTTATCGAACGTCGAAGTCGTCGGTTTCAGCGATCTTATGGTGCACTTCGCACAACAGCAAAAAGCCAATATTCTTGTGCGTGGTTTGCGAGCCGTTGCCGATTTCGAATATGAACTCCAGCTCGCAAAAATGAATCACCACCTGATGCCTACTCTCGAAAGCGTGTTCCTGATGCCATCAGAAGAGTGGTCGTTTATTTCATCTTCTCTGGTCAAAGAAGTGGCTCGTCACGGTGGTGACGTATCGCATTTCTTACCCGATGCCATCGTTAGTGCCTTACAGGACAAACTATCAAAGAAGATGTAGATGCATTATTTTTTCTTTGAATATTGGTAAACCGTAAAATAAAAACGTAAGGCATACCAAAAATCATTAAATGACGTCATTCCTTTGAATAAATTCCCACCAATACCCGTAGAGATAAATTTTTCAGCTAGCTGTTGCCGGATAGCAGGTGATGATATTTTTTTACGCAAAAGCCCAAAGAAATGACGACTCTCTCGATTAACATGACGAATTAACGCTTTATTTAAAGTAGCATTATCTTTGTTCTGAGTCGCGAGAGAAATCAGCCCCTGCATGATATCAATATAGCTGTTTGCTCTGCGGGTTATTTTCTCAATTGATGATGACTTTGTGATCGAATGCGTATTACCAACGCGATAACCATAACTCATCTTTTCACAGAAACCGACTCGCTTGGTTACCAGCGCTAAATTCGCCGTCCATAGAATGTCTTCATGCATCATATCTGGAATAAAGCTTAAATTGTTCAATGAGATAACATTGCGACGTATGAGCTGCAACCAGGCAAAGTGGCACCATTCATTATGTTTTACACCCCGAATAATCCATTCATCGCCGCTGATTACCTCACCCCATGGCTGCTTCGTCTGAATCGGTTCTTTTACTTCTTGTTCTGGATTTTCATTAAACTTGAAGCCATTACCTATCAAGAGATCGAGATGTTGTTCCTTAGCTTTTTCGAGCCATGTTGATAGCGTATCTTTTTCCAACCAGTCATCGCCATCAACAAATGCAATCCACTCTCCATTCGCGTGCCGAATCCCTGTATTTCTCGCTTCCGACAATCCTTTATTTTCCTGGCTGACAACAATCAAATTCGTAGCCGATTTGCCTATCTCATTCAATTTCACAAGGCTGCCATCGGTGGAACCATCATTGACTGCAATAATTTCAAAAGAGACATTATCCTGAGCAAGCAACGATGAAAAAAGAGGCTCGATAAACTCTTCGCAGTTATATATCGGAACAATGACGCTGATATCCACACGACTCATAATGCCCTCTGAAAATTTTTATATTTAGGCTATAACAGTGAAAAAGAAAAATAGGATTACTTCTGACAGCGGCGACAGAAAAATGTGCTGCGCTGCCCATGCTTCGCGATTTCTATCGGCGTTCCGCATGTACGACAAGGTTCACCATTGCGGCCATAGACTCGCAGCTCCTGCGCGAAATAACCGGGTTTACCGTCTGATTGCAAAAAATCACGCAACGTCGTGCCACCCTGCTCAATCGAAAGCTGTAGCACCTGTTTAATCACGCCCACCAATATGGCTGCGTCGCTTTCATTTAGCGATCCAGCCGTTCTGTCAGGATGGATGCCCGCCGCAAACAGCGATTCGCTCGCGTAAATATTGCCTACGCCGACGACGACTTTGTTATCCATAATCCACTGTTTGATTGCCGTCTTTTTACCGCGTGACGCCTGATAAAGATAATCGGCAGAGAATTCCGCCTCTAGTGGTTCTGGCCCCAGATGCGCCAATACCGAGCAGGTTTCCAGATTATCCGTCCACAGCCAGGCACCAAAACGTCGGGGATCGGTGTAACGCAGCACCTTACCGCTGTCCATCACCAAATCAACATGATCGTGCTTCTCCGGCTCGCTATATTCCGGCAACACCCGCAGGCTGCCAGACATGCCGAGATGCACAATAATCCAGCCGCGAGTCAGTTCAATCAGCAGATATTTTGCACGTCGACGCACGCTGAGCACCGGCTCATCACTCAGCGAGAGGATCTCAGCCGATACCGGCCAGCGCAGACGTGAGTTCCTCACTTCAGCATAAAGGATGGTGTGATCGACAAGATACGGTGAAATTCCCCGACGACTGGTTTCAACCTCTGGTAATTCAGGCATGTGCGTCTCCTGATAAAGGTGGCTATGTTAGCATAAACAGCAGGATACCCTCTGTGACAGCCCGAAAAACAGGGGATACGATGAGAAACAGAGTCACTGCTGGCGTATTTTATCCACAGTGTTTAACACAAAATCGTTAAATCAAATCGACATGCTGGCTGGTATGTGGCGAAAAAAAACCCGACCAAGGCCGGGTTTTTATCAAGAAGCAGAAATTACTTAATTTTAGCTTCTTTGTAGAGAACGTGCTGACGGACAACTGGATCGAATTTCTTCAGTTCCAATTTTTCCGGCTTAGTACGCTTGTTCTTCGTAGTGGTATAGAAGTGACCAGTACCAGCAGAAGAAACCAGCTTGATCTTCTCGCGAACACCCTTAGCCATGATTCAGTTCCTTAATACTTTTCACCACGGGCACGCAGATCGGCCAGAACCGTCTCAATACCCTTCTTATCAATAACACGCATACCTTTAGCAGATACACGCAGTGTTACAAAGCGCTTCTCGCCTTCAACCCAAAAACGGTGTGAATGCAGGTTCGGCAGAAAACGGCGTTTGGTCGCATTCAGTGCGTGGGAACGGTTGTTCCCGGCCACCGGACGCTTGCCAGTAACTTGGCAGACTCGGGACATGTCTATTCTCCAAAAATCAAATCAGCTCGAGCTTCGTATAGGGTTTGGCCGCCTCGTCAGGCTTTAGAGCCCATCTCAGCAACTTCACTGAAAAGACTCTGTCATCAGGATAAACCTGCTGAGATAGGCTCTTAACGCCACACCCAAGATTCTCAAAGGTGGCGTAGTATACGCTCTGAAGCGTAAGTGCTCAAGTCCCGAACAGCTAAAGATCCCATTGGATCGCGGAAATATCTGTTAAATCCAACCACGCTCGGCAAAAGAAACGTATTCGCCGTGCCCAATAACCAAATGATCGAGCACGCGGATCTCCATTAACAGACAGGCTTTAACAATCTGTTCGGTTATCGCACGGTCAGCCTGACTCGGCTCCGCTTTTCCCGACGGATGATTATGCGCCAGTATTAGCGCGGCAGCATTTGCTTTTAGCGCTTCACGCACAATTTCACGCGGGTGGACTTCCACGCTGTTAATCGTACCAACAAACATCTCCTGATGGCGAATAACGTGGTGCTGATTGTCCAAAAATAGAACTAAAAAAACTTCACGCTCACGCCGAGACAACAGCAACTGTAAATATTGGCCGGTCGCTTCCGGGTTCAGCATGGCGTCCTCTTTCGCCAGACGAGAGAAAAATAGCCGCCGCGACAGCTCTGCGATCGCCTTGAGCTGCGTATATTTTGATATCCCCACGCCTCTGGCATGATGAAACGCTGACTGGTCGGCCGCCATCAGTTGATAGAGCGAGCCAAAATGCGTCAACAAATCCTCTGCCAACTGCATCACATGCACGCCCGGCAACCCTGTGCGCAAAAAAATCGCCAACAATTCGACATCCGTCAGTGATTCCGCCCCTAAACGCACCAGTTTTTCACGCGGTGCCAATCCCTTTTCCCAGCCCATCACCTTCTCCCTATACCGCTCGACGGCATCATGTCACGCCCGTAAAAACCGGACGACACCGGTGACAAAAGGCTGCGAAGCGCTTCGCAATCTTCTTAGGGAAACCACGGTAACCACCTTAAGATTCCTATCTGACTGCAAGGTTATGGTAAAATGGCGCATCTTGTGACTTTCAATCGGACCATGATGATGACGGAATTTTCCAGCCTGAATGCACTCTCCGGAAAACGAATCGTGCTGGGCATCAGCGGCGGCATCGCCGCGTATAAGTGCCCGGAACTGGTGCGACGCCTGCGCGATGGCGGAGCCGATGTACGAGTTGTCATGACCTCTGCCGCTAAGGCTTTCATCACGCCGCTGACGCTGCAAGCCGTCTCCGGCTACCCAGTATCAGACGACCTGCTTGACCCCGCGGCGGAAGCCTCAATGGGTCACATCGAGTTAGGAAAATGGGCTGATTTAGTCATTCTCGCCCCGGCGACCGCCGACCTGATCGCACGAGTCGCCGCCGGCATGGCGAATGACCTGCTGACCACGATCTGTCTGGCGACATCTGCCCCTATCGCCGTTGTCCCTGCGATGAATCAGCAGATGTATCGCGCAGAGCCCACGCAGGACAACCTGCGCACGCTGGCCGCACGCGGTTTACCGATCTGGGGGCCGGATAGCGGCAGTCAGGCGTGTGGCGACGTTGGGCCGGGCCGCATGATCGACCCAATGGAGATTGTCGGGCTGGCGCAGCGTCATTTTTCTGCCATCAACGATCTGCAACATCTGAACATTCTGGTCACCGCCGGGCCGACGAGAGAAGCGCTGGATCCCGTTCGCTTTGTCACCAACCACAGCTCCGGGAAAATGGGCTTTGCTATCGCACAGGCCGCTGCCGCCCGTGGTGCGAATGTCACACTGGTAAGCGGTCCAGTGTCGCTCGCCACACCGCAGGGCGTCACACGTATTGACGTCGGCAGCGCGTTGGAGATGGAGCACGCGGTGATGGAACACGCAGCCCAGCAGCACATTGTTATCGGCTGTGCCGCGGTTGCTGACTACCGCGCCAAACACATCGCCGATGAGAAGATTAAAAAACAGAACCAGCAGGGCGATGAAATGACTCTCACTCTGGTCAAAAATCCAGATATTATCGCCGGTGTCGCCGCCATGACGAAAAATCGTCCTTATGTTGTCGGGTTTGCTGCCGAAACCCAGAATGTGGAAGAATACGCCCGGCAAAAACTGGCGCGTAAAAAGCTGGATCTGATTTGCGCGAACAACGTCTCTCTTTCCGGGCATGGTTTTAACAGTGAAACCAATGCGTTACACCTTTTTTGGCAAGGTGGAGACACGCCGTTGCCGCAGTGCGACAAGCGTCTTCTTGGCCAAAAATTAATCGACGAGATTATCAGCCGTTATGATGAAAAAAATCGACGTTAAGATTGTTGACCCACGCGTTGGGCAGCAATTCCCGTTACCAACCTATGCCACACCAGGTTCTGCCGGGCTCGATCTGCGTGCCTGTCTGGATCAGGCGATTGAACTCAAAGCAGGGGAAACCACGCTTATTCCAACCGGGCTGGCGATTCACATTGCCGATACCGGGCTGGCGGCGGTTATCCTGCCTCGCTCCGGACTGGGCCACAAGCACGGCGTGGTGCTGGGGAATCTGGTGGGGCTGATTGATTCGGACTACCAGGGACAGCTGATGGTTTCCGTCTGGAACCGTGGTCAACAAACGTTCACGGTTGAACCGGGCGAGCGCATCGCACAGATGGTTTTTGTGCCCGTCGTTCAGGCCGAATTTAATCTGGTCGAAGACTTCGTCGGCAGCGAACGTGGAGAAGGCGGCTTCGGCCACTCCGGCCGTAGCTAACGCGATCCAGCCACCCATAGTGTAAAAAATTCCTATAAGCCACAGCGCCTATCTATTCAAAAGGAAATGGCTACTGTGGCGCTAACGGGTGCTTGTCAGTCAAATATTTAGCAAGGGTCTTTTCAGACATGGCAGAAAAAGAAAATACGAAAAGGAATCGCCGCGAGGAAATTTTGCAGGCGCTGGCGCAGATGCTGGAATCCAGCGACGGTAGCCAACGCATCACCACAGCAAAACTGGCTGCGAATGTTGGCGTGTCCGAAGCGGCGCTCTACCGGCATTTCCCCAGTAAAACGCGGATGTTTGATAGCCTGATTGAATTTATTGAGGATAGCCTGACCACCCGCATTAACCTGATTCTGCAAGACGAAAAAGAAACGTTTAATCGTCTTCGTCTGATTTTGCTGCTTATTTTAGGGTTTGCGGAACGGAATCCGGGGCTGACTCGCATCATGACCGGGCACGCGCTGATGTTTGAACAGGATCGCTTGCAAGGGCGTATTAACCAGCTGTTTGAGCGTATTGAATCGCAGCTGCGTCAGGTATTGCGCGAGCACAAGCTACGCGATGGCAAAGGTTTCCAGCATGATGAAACGCTGCTAGCCAGCCAGCTGTTAGCGTTTTGCGAAGGGATGCTGTCGCGCTTCATTCGTTCTGAATTCCGCTATCGTCCGACGCAGGAATTCGACACCCGCTGGCCGCTGCTGGCCGCACAGTTGAACTAAACACCACGATTAAAGCCCGCCAGATATTTCTGGCGGGCTCCTGATTCACAACGTTAAACCCCGAACTGCTCACGATAGGCTTTCACCGCATCCAGATGCGCCGCCATCTCTGGTTTTTCCGCCAGATAGGCGATCAAATCCGTTAACGTAATAATCGAAATCACCTTGCACTGATAGTCGCGTTCCACTTCCTGAATCGCGGAAAGTTCAGCACGGCCACGTTCCTGACGATCCAGCGCAATCATCACACCCGCCAGCGTCGCCCCGTGTGCACCGATAATTTCCATCGATTCACGAATCGCCGTACCGGCCGTAATCACGTCATCCACCAGCATCACCCGGCCCTGTAACGGGCTACCGACCAGGCTGCCGCCCTCGCCGTGATCTTTGGCTTCTTTGCGGTTGAAGCAGTACGGCAGGTCACGATCGTGATGTTCTGCCAGCGCGACAGCAGCGGTAGTCGCAATCGGAATGCCTTTGTAAGCCGGCCCGAACAGCAGATCGAACGCCACGCCAGAATCAACCAAAGCTTCCGCATAAAAACGCCCCAGTAAGGCCAGGTCACGTCCGGTATTAAACAGCCCGGCGTTAAAGAAATAGGGACTGATACGCCCAGATTTCAGGGTGAACTCGCCAAACTTCAATACCTGCTTGCTGAGTGCAAACTCAATAAACTGGCGCTGGTAGGCTTTCATTACGGCATCTCCTCGTCTTCAAATATAAAAAAAGCGACCAATTGGTCGCTTATAAAATCAATCGATTAAGGCCGCTTTCTGCGCCTGAACGATGGTATCAATTCCCCCTCGGGCTAGCGCCAGCAGGGTGAGCAATTCGTCGTGGCTGAACGGTTCGCCTTCGGCCGTCCCTTGCACTTCAATCATGCGACCGTCTTCGGTCATGACCACATTCATGTCGGTTTCCGCAGCGGAATCTTCCACATATTCCAGATCGCACAGCGCTTCGCCGTTCACGATGCCGACGGACACGGCGGCGATCATGCCTTTCATCGGGTTCTTTTTCAGCTTACCCTTAGCAACCATCTGGTTCAGCGCATCGGCCAACGCCACGCAGGCACCAGTGATGGATGCCGTACGCGTGCCGCCATCCGCCTGCAAGACATCGCAGTCGAGCGTAATGGTGTATTCGCCGAGCACTTTCAGGTCGATTGCCGCACGCAGGGAACGCGCAATCAGGCGCTGAATCTCCAGCGTCCGACCACCCTGCTTACCTTTGGCGGCTTCACGCGAGTTACGGCTGTGCGTCGCACGCGGCAGCATGCCGTATTCGGCGGTGACCCATCCTTGTCCCTGGCCTTTCAGAAAGCGCGGAACACCCTCTTCTACCGTGGCATTGCATAACACTTTGGTATCGCCAAATTCGACTAAAACGGAACCTTCAGCGTGTTTCGTGTAATGACGGGTGAATGTAAGGGGGCGTACTTGCTGTGCACTTCGGCCTGTTGGGCGCATGGCTCATCTCCGGTGGGTCAATGAAAACTGCCGCGCATTATACACGAAATCACTCACGTTGCGGGAAAGCGGCATCAGAAAGCCATACCTCAAACTTATGGTATAACCTGAGGTTATACCCTACTGATGAACAAGTATTCGTCAGTGATGATGCATCATGAAATAGTCCGTTCATCCCCTGAGCGTTGATGAGAAAAAATCATGATGCGGCATATGCAAATTGAAACGGTCAATCTGCCCCTAGCCCGTCCTATGGCGGCTGAAAACGGGACGCGTCGTGCGGTTACCGTTATCCGCGTCGCGTTGGAAGAAAAAGGATTTATTGGACAAGGCGAATGTACGCCACTCGCCCACTATGGCGAGTCCGCCGACAGCGTATGTCGCCAGCTCTCTGCGGTCCGTGAGGCAATAGAACACGGTCTGACCATCGAACAGCTCCAGAAAGATTTATCACCGGGTGCGGCCAGAAATGCGCTGGACTGCGCACTGTGGCGGCTCAACACCGCATTGGAAAAACAGACGCTGTGGCAGCGCATCGGCATTTATCCCCCCACATCCGTGATCTGTGCGCAAACGTTGGCGCTCGACAGCGTGGAGAGAATGGCGGCCGCCGCCTCCAATGCCGTTTCCCACGGTGCCCTGCTGCTAAAAATCAAACTGGATCGCGAGCTGATTCTGGAGAAAGTCGCCGCCATTCGTGCTGCCGCGCCCAACGCCAGATTGATTATCGACGCGAGAGCGAGCTGGAGCGGGCTGGATTTACATAGCCTGTCCACCGCTCTGCTGCCTTATCAGGTCGCCATGATTGAGCAACCGCTTCCTGTCGGTAAGGACGAGGATTTACAGCGGTTTTCTCACCCGATTCCGATTTGCGCGGACGAAAGCTGCCGCCACAGCGGAGACATCGTCGGGCTGCGCCGTCGTTACGACATGATCAACATCAAGCTGGACAAGTGTGGCGGGCTAACCGAAGCGCTGGCGATGGTGCGTGAGGCTCACTTTCACGGCCTGCGCATTATGGTCGGCTGCACGCTGGGCTCGTCGATGGCGATGGAGGCCGCCCTGCCGGTCGCCGCCGATGCTGAACACGTCGATCTCGACGGCCCTATCTGGCTGGCCGCCGACAGTTCGCCTTATCTGACCTACAACCTTGGCCGAATTTGGCTATGACGCCATTAACCGCAGCAATCCTAAATCATCAACCGGAGTGACCATGACGGATATCATGCACGCGGGTGCCGCCACAGCACCCGGTAACGCCCCCAGGCCTGTACTGGAAATCGACGATCTGAGCGTCAGCTTTAGCGGCCGTTCCGGCACGCACCAGGCGCTAAAAGGCATTTCCTTTACCGTGAATAAAGGGGAAGTGGTCGCCGTGGTCGGCGAAAGTGGTTCAGGCAAGTCCGTAACCTCACTCGCCGTGATGGGGCTGTTGGCGGACTCAGCCAACATCGAACGTGGCGCACTCCGTTTCACCGCACGCGACGGCAAGCAGCATGACCTGCTGAGTATGAAAGCAGAAGCGCGTCGTAAGCTGCGCGGCCGCGATCTCGCCATGATTTTTCAGGAGCCGATGACTTCGCTTAATCCGGTACTAAAAGTCGGCGATCAGCTCACCGAAGCGCTGCTTGACCACAAAATTTGCGATGCCGCCAGCGCGGACAAAAAAGCCCGTGAGCTACTGCACAAGGTGCGCATCGCAGACGTCAATCGCGTGATGAAAAGCTACCCGCACTCGCTGTCCGGCGGGATGCGCCAGCGTGTGATGATTGCACAGGCGCTAGCCTGCGATCCGCAGCTGTTGATTGCCGACGAACCGACCACTGCTCTGGACGTCACCGTACAGGCACGCATCCTGCAAATCCTGCGCGACCTGCAACAGCAGAGCGACATGGCGGTGCTGTTTATCACCCACGACATGGGCGTGGTGGCGGAAATCGCCGATCGCGTGGTGGTGATGTACCGCGGCGAGATTGTGGAACAAGGCACCGTCGAACAGATTTTTGCCGCACCGCAACATCCTTATACCCAATCGCTGCTGGCTGCTGTACCGAAGCTGGGCGACATGCGCGATAGCCTGTGGCCAAAGCGCTTTCCTTTACTGGGACAGGCTGCCGATCCGGAAAATAGTGAACAGGTTACCGCCCGCTATGACGCCGAGCCGCTGTTGGATATTCGCGGACTGAGCGTGTATTACCCCATGCGCAGCGGGATTTTATCCACCGTTACTCACCACGTTCATGCGGTAGAGCAGATTGATTTCAACGTCTGGCCGGGCGAAACGCTGGCTATCGTCGGGGAAAGCGGCTGCGGCAAGTCCACCACCGGACGCGCGCTGCTGCGTCTGGTACAGAGCCAAGCCGAAAGCATTCATTTTCAGGGTAACGAGATTTCCCAGATGAAAGAGCGGGATTTCCAGCCGCTGCGCCGGGAAATGCAGATGGTGTTTCAAGACCCGTACGCCTCGCTCAACCCGCGTCTGACGGTTGGCTTCACCATCGCCGAACCGCTGCTGCTGCACGGGCTGGTGAAATCACTGGAAGAAGCGACACCGCAGGTGCAGGCGCTGTTAAAAAGCGTCGGTCTGCTGCCAGAACACGCACGTCGTTATCCGCACGAGTTTTCCGGCGGGCAGCGTCAGCGTATCGCGATTGCTCGCGCGATGGCGCTACAGCCGCAGGTCATCATTGCTGACGAAGCCGTTTCGGCGCTCGATGTGTCGATTCAGGCGCAGGTCGTCAATCTGATGATGGACCTCCAGAAGAAAACCGGCGTGTCGTGGATTTTCATCTCGCACGATATGGCCGTCGTCGAGCGCATCGCCAACCGCGTCGCGGTGATGTACCTCGGCCAGATCGTGGAAATCGGCCCGCGCCAGTCGGTGTTTAACGATCCACAGCATCCGTATACCCGCCGCCTGTTGGCTTCGGTTCCGATTGCCGATCCAACCCGTCGCGGCGCACGCCAGTTTGACGACAGCGAAATCCCCTCACCCTTGCGTAAAGCAGGCGAGGCCGTCGCCAAAACGCGCTACCGAGAGGTCGCGCCGCAGCACTGGGTCGCCGACAACGAATCGGCCGCCTGAAACACGATGCCATGACAATAAAATAGTCATAAAAAACAACGTATTAATAAAACACAACACACGTTCATAGCTGACCAGGAGAGAAACCATGAAGCCATTCGTTCGCCGCTCTGCCGTTGCCCTCGGGCTCTCACTGTGTCTGGCGGCTGTCGCCCAGGCGCAAGACCTTCGCATTTCCATCTATGCCGATATTACCGGACTCGACCCGCACGATACCTCGGACACGCTGAGCTACTCCATTCAGAGCGGCATCTTCGAGCGTCTGTTCCAGTTCGATAATAAAATGAAGCTAGTGCCGCGTCTGGCGACGGGCTACACCAGTAATGACACCGCCACCGAGTTCGTCATTACGCTGCGCGAAGGCATCACCTTCCAGGACGGCGCGCCGTTCAACGCCGACGCCGTTAAAGCTAACCTCGACCGTCTGGCCGATCAGAGCAAGGGCTTAAAGCGCAACAGCCTGTTTAACATGGTGCAAAGCGTCACCGTGCTGTCGCCGACGCAGGTCAAAATCGAGCTGAACAAATCCTTCGGTGCCTTTGTGAACACGCTGGCGCACCCGTCTGCCGTCATGCACAGCCCGGAAGCGCTGAAGAAATACCCAGACGAAGCACAGCTGCGCGTGAATCCGGTCGGTACTGGCCCATTCAAGTTCACCGAATGGCAGCAGGGTAAAGACGTGAAACTGGTGAAATTCGACAACTACTGGCAGAAAGGCTGGCCGAAAGTCGACAGCGTGACCTTCTACCCAACGCCGGAAGATTCCACTCGCGTGGCATCACTGAAATCCGGCCAGGTAGATGCCGTTTATCCGCTGCCTTCCGATCTGATCGGTACCGTACAAAACGACAGCAAGCTGGCGATTCAGCGTGACCCAAGTATTTATCAATTCTGGCTGGCGATGAACAACCTGCGTCCGCCACTGAACGATATCCGCGTACGTCAGGCGCTCAACTACGCCATCAACCGCGACATCTGGCTGAAAGTCGGCTTTGCCGGCATGGGCGTTCCTGCCTCCTCTGCGATGGCACCGGACGTACAGTTCTTCGCACGTCAAAGCTCGCCGAACTACACCTATAACCCAGAAAAAGCCAAGGCGCTGCTGAAAGAAGCGGGCTACGCCAACGGCCTGAGCCTGAAGCTGTGGACAACGAACCGTACCGACTACATCCGTAGCGCGCAGTTCTTCAAGCAGCAGTTAGAGCAGGTCGGCATCAAGGTCACCGTCACCCCGATGGATTCCGGGATGCGTAACGCCAAGCTGTTTGGTGTTAAAGATCCGAAAGACGCTGAATTTGACCTGTTCTACAACGGCTGGTCTCCGTCTACCGGTGATGCTGACTGGGCGCTGCGTCCACTGTTCGCCACCGAGTCCTGGGTTCCGGTTGCGTATAACGTCTCCTACTACAGCAATTCGGTAACGGATAAAGCGATTACCGCTGGGTTGGCGACGGCCGATGCCGACAAACGTGCCGCCGCTTACGCGGATGCACAGCGTCAGATTTGGCAGGATGCACCTGTAGTCTTCCTGGGCTCGCCGGACAACGTTGTCGGCAAAACCAAGAACCTCGACGGCGTCTACATGCTGGCTGATGGCTCACTGATCTTCGATCAGGCTGAATTTAAGTAATCGGTCAGGGAGAACGCCATGTTTGCTTATATCGTCCGACGTTTGCTGGAAATGATCCCGGTTCTACTGGTGGTCTCCCTGTTAGTGTTCGGTTTTATAAAACTGCTGCCGGGTGACCCGGCACGTATTTACGCCGGTGCTGACGCGACCATTGAGGCGGTGGAAGCCGCCCGTCAGCAGTTAGGATTGAACGACCCGCTGCCGCAGCAGTATGTCCACTGGCTCGGCGGCCTGTTCAGCGGCGATCTGGGTGTGACGTACCGCACCCAGCAGCCGGTTATCGACGTCATCAGCAAGAGTTTCATGCCCACGATGTGGCTGGCGCTGGCGGGCTTTGTCTGGTCGGTGCTGCTCGGCCTGCTGATTGGCGTGGTTTCCGCGCTCAAGCGGGGCAAATGGCAGGACTGGACACTGATGAGCTTCGCGGTTGGCGGGATTTCCATGCCGCCGTTCTGGCTCGGCCTGTTGCTGATTCAGTTTGTCGCCATGCCATTCGGCGTCTTTTCCGTCAGCGGCTTTAATCAGCCCAGCGACATCATTCTGCCCGCGCTGACGCTCGGGGCATCGGTGGCGGCCGTTATGGCACGCTTTACCCGCTCCGCGTTTCTGGAGGTCGCGCAGGAAGACTACGTCCGCACCGCTCGCTCCAAGGGGCTGCGCAATCGGCTGGTCACCTGGAAGCATGTGATGCGTAATGCACTGATCCCGGTCATCACCATGCTGGGGCTGCAATTCGGCTTCCTGCTCGGTGGCTCCATTGTGGTCGAAAGCGTGTTTAGCTGGCCGGGTCTAGGCTGGCTGCTGATTGAATCAATCAAGACGCAGGATCAGCCGGTCATTCAGGCGCTAGTGATGCTGTTCGTGTTTGAATTTATTGTCATTAACCTGTTGGTCGACCTGCTGTACGCGGTGGTCAATCCGGCGATTCGCCTACGTTAGGAGACACGATGAACCTTCCTCCCGAACCCGTCGTGGCCGTTGCCACGCTTGATGAAGAGACGATACGTTCGCCGTGGCGCGACTTCGTTCAGGTCTTTATCCGTAACCCAATGGCGATAATTTCCAGCAGCTTCGTCCTGCTGCTGGTGTTGGTCGCCATTTTCGCCCCGTGGCTGGCGCCGTGGAACCCGATGGAGCCCGACTGGACGGCGCTGGCTTCACCACCTTCAGTGGCGCACTGGATGGGCACAGACGATCTCGGACGCGATGTGATGAGCCGCATCATCTACGGCGCACGTATCTCGCTGTATATCGGTATTTTCTCCGTCACGCTGGGCATGGTGGTCGGCATCGTGCTTGGCCTGCTGGCAGGCTACTACGGCCGCTGGGTCGATACCCTGATCATGCGCGGTTCCGACGTGCTGTTCGCCTTCCCCGGCATGCTGCTGGCGATTGCAGTCGTCGCCATCCTCGGCCCCGGCCTGAATAACGTGATTATCGCCGTCGCGGTCTTCAGCGTACCGGTCTTCGCCCGCATCGTGCGTGCTTCTACGCTGTCGCTGAAACAGGCAGCCTATGTAGAAGCGGTACGCTGCGCCGGGGCGCCGGATCGCATCGTGCTGATGCGCCACATCCTGCCCGGCACACTGCCTAACGTGATCGTCTATTTCACCATGCGTATCGGTACCAGTATCCTGACCGCAGCAGGCCTGAGCTTCATCGGCCTTGGCCCAGAGCCGGACGTACCAGAATGGGGCAATATTCTGGCGATGAGCCGCAGCCTGATGATGGCAGGTGCTTGGCACGTCAGCGTGTTCCCAGGTCTGGCGATCTTCTTCACCGTGCTGGCGTTTAACCTGCTTGGGGATGCGCTGCGTGATACGCTCGATCCCAAACTGAAAAGCTGAGGAAGGCGATGCACGGCGATCATCAGATGAACGACTATCACCAGCAACAGCAGGCACTGTTGCTACAACGCTGGAAAACGACGCGGCAGTTGGGTACGCCGCGCTCGGCTAGCGGAACGCGTAACAGCATTAGCGATGTGGCAGGCGTGCGCGTCGGCCACTGCACGCTGGCGGCGGGGGAAGTGCAAACTGGCGTCACGGCGATTCTGCCGCCCGGCGAGAACCTGTTTACCCAGCCTCTGCCCTGCGGCGCGGCGGTGCTGAACGGCTTCGCCAAACCCGTCGGACTGGTACAGGTCGAGGAGCTGGGGCTGCTGCAAACGCCTATCCTACTAAGCAACACGCTGGCAACCGGTACGCTGTTTACCACGCTGGTACGCAACGCCATTTCTCGCAACCCTGAACTGGGTCGCACGCTGCCGACGGTAAATCCGCTAGCGCTGGAGTGCAACGACGGCTGGCTGAACGACATTCAGGCGCTGGCGGTGACGGAACACATGGCGCGACAGGCGCTGGACAGTGCCGCAGACAGCTTCGCACGCGGCAGCGTCGGTGCCGGACGCGGGATGAGCTGCTTTAGTCTGAAAGGCGGCATCGGCACCGCATCACGCCTGATTCCTGAATTGAACGCTACGCTCGGCGTGCTGGTGCTGGCAAACTTCGGCACGCTTTCCTCACTGACGCTGGACGGCGTACAAGTGGGAGACGCCATCGCGCCTATCCTGCCAGAGCTTGCGCCGCAGCAGGATGCCGGATCGATCATCATTATTATGGCGACGGATGCCCCGCTCGATGCCCGCCAGCTCAAGCGTATCGCCAAGCGTGCCGGTGCAGGATTAGGCCGGCTCGGCAGCTACTGGGGACACGGTTCCGGTGATATCGCCGTCGCGTTCTCCACCTGCCCGCAGCCGCAGCCGCCGGAGGATGCGCAGCTTGAATCGCTGTTAAGCGCCGCCGCCGACGCCACTGAACACGCTGTACTCGACGCCATGCTTCAGGCAGACGCCGTGACCGGTTTTCGCGGCCATCATCGTCCGACGCTGCCACAGGCGTTGGATCGGCTGGCTGCGACTCTTTATCCATAAGCAAATTCTCCCGTAGGAAACTGATGATGAAAGTGTTTATCTCTGCTGATATCGAAGGGATCGCTGGCGTGATGCGCCCAGAACAGTGCAGCCCTGGCACCGCGGAATATCAACTGGCACGTGGCCTGATGGAGCAGGAAGTGAACGCCGCGATTGACGGTGCGTTCGCGGGTGGCGCAACAGAGGTGGTGGTCGCCGACAGCCATGCGGCAATGGTCAATCTGCGCGCGGAGAACATCGACGCTCGCGCCCGACTGGTACAGGGCAAACCGCGCTGCTATTCGATGGTAGAAGGGCTGGAGCAGCAGCAGTTCGACGGCCTGATGTTCATCGGTTATCACAGCGCCGCAGGCGAGTTTGGCGTGCTGTCGCATACCATCAACGGCCGTGCGTTCTACCGCGTGCGCATCAACGGTGAAATCATGGGCGAGAGCGACATCTACGCTGCCGCCGGCGTGGAACAGAAGACGCCGCTCTGGCTGGTCAGCGGTGACGACACGCTCCAGAGCTGGATCGCCCGCTACTACCCCGCCACCGACTATGCCTGCGTCAAGCGCGCTATTTCGCAGCATGCGGCTGAATCCCTCAGCACTGAACAGGCGCGTCAGGTGATTCGTGACGCGGCAAAAGCGGCGGTGGAAAAAGCGCACCGGACGCTGAACTCGCGGATTCAGGCCCCCTACCGCCTCGAACTGATGGTGGCAAAACCGGTACTGGCCGATCTATTCTGTCTGCTGCCGAATGTGGAACGTTTGGATGCCATAACCGTAGGTTATACGGCGCAGAGCATGCGGGAAATCACCAGCCTGCTGGGTGCCTTTTCCTATCTGGCTACGACGCAAAACTGATTCCAGTTTATCCGCCCCTTATTCCGGGGCGTAAACCGACTGAAAAGAGAATTTATCGCATGACGAAACCCGTGATTGTGATCCACGGTGGCGCAGGTGCGCTGACCCGCTCGGCTATGAGCGCTGAAAAAGAGCAACGCTATCTGGCAGCGCTGTCCGAGATTGTCGCCAGCGGACAGCGCATTCTGGCTGAAAACGGCAGCGCACTGGATGCCGTGACGGAAGCCGTTCGCCTGTTGGAAGAGTGTCCGTTATTCAATGCCGGACACGGTTCGGTTTTCACCCACGCGGAAACCCACGAACTGGATGCCAGCATTATGGACGGACGCTCACTGGATGCCGGTGCGGTGAGCTGCGTCAGCCATATCCGTAACCCGATTCTGGCTGCGCGTACCGTACTTGAAGCCAGCCAGCATGTGATGTTTACTGCCGACGGCGCAGAGGCATTTGCACAGCAGCATGGTCTGGAGATGGTTGATCCTACGTTTTTCTCCACCGACGAACGCCGCCAGCAGTTGCATAACGCGCAGGCAGGCTCAGGCCGCGTCATCCTCGACCATGACGGCCAGAACGACCCTATCGATCCCGACCGTAAATTCGGTACCGTCGGCGCGGTAGCTCTCGACAGCGCGGGTAACCTCGCGGCGGCAACCTCAACGGGCGGCATGACCAACAAACAGGCCGGACGCGTGGGCGACAGCCCGATCATCGGCGCAGGCTGCTACGCTAACAACCAGACGGTGGCGGTTTCCTGCACCGGCACCGGTGAAGTCTTTATGCGTGCCGTCGCCGCCTATGACGTCTCGGCGCTGATGGAATATGCCGGACTGACGCTACAGCAGGCCAGCGATCGCGTAGTCATGGAGAAACTGCTGCAAATGGACGGCAGCGGCGGACTGATTGCCGTCGATAAAGCGGGCAACATTGCCCTGCCGTTTAACAGCGAAGGGATGTACCGCGGCTATGGCTATGTGGGAGAAGCCCCCGTCGCCGATATTTATCGCTAAATCTGTCGCCTTACCTATCCAGGTCGAATTGCACCATTTTCGACCATAACGCACAACTATGGAGCATTACGCACCATAATTGTGCATGAGTATTATTAAGAAACGCCGCTGGCCGCGCAGGAACGAAATTAGAAACTGGCGTAATAATTGCAGGCATTTTGATTATTACTCATACGACGCTCACCAGAAAGCGTCAGCCGGAGCCTGCACCCATGCGACTACGCCATATTGAAATCTTCCAGGCCATTGTTCAGGCAGGCACCATCAGCGGCGCTGCCCGCTTGCTCAATGTCTCGCAGCCGAACGTCAGCCGGGTGTTGAATCACGCAGAGCAGCAGCTCGGTTTTTCCCTGTTTGAACGTCGTACGCAGGGAATGATTGCCACCGAAGAAGGGCTGCGCCTGATACCGAAAGTGCAGGAACTTTTCAGCCATCTGCAAAGCATCAGTTCACTCACCGAACAAATCAAAACCAGCAAGGCACACTCCGTACGGCTGGGTGCGGCACATGCGTTCGGGCAAATGATCGTGGCCCCAACGCTGGTGGAATTTCATAAGCAGGCCGCCTTGGTTAACGTTGAACTCGTCACCGAACACTTCAGCACGCTGTGCCAGAACATCCTGCAAAACCAGCTCGATTTCGCGCTGATCTTTGGTCAGCAGGTGCCGTCCGAGCTGCTGGCAGAACCGCTGTTCCAGTCCACGATGGTTGCCCTATTGCCGAAAGACAGCCCGATAAACGGCCCTGTCTCGCTGGAATGGCTATGCAACAACAATCTACTGATGATGCAGCATAAGGATCCGCTCGGTCAGGTGTTACACCGTGCGCTGCGCGACAAAGCGCTACAGCCGGCGGCTTCGCTCTACATCAAAACCTACTCGGTGATTGCCGACATGGTGCTGGCGGGCGGCGGTACGGGCATCGTCGATCTCTTTACCGCCTGTCGCTATGCTGACCAGCTCAAAATCGTCCCTATCGACCAGCCGCTGCCTTTTGAAGTCACGCTGATCAGCCGCCGCGATAACCCGCAATCACAGGCGACGCTACAGCTGAAGCAGATGATGAAAAATCGCTGTCGCGACATCGCCAGACAGAACGAAACGCTGCTTTACGCCGCCTGATTCCCGACGGGCGACACCGGGCAGGCGGTTTTTTTCTATCCCCTGCGCGGGACTCAACGCTATAATCCTTCTCATCATTTGCTTTACAGGTATGCACCAATGATTCGCAGCATGACCGCTTACGCCCGCCGAGAGATCAAGGGCAACTGGGGAAGCGCAGCCTGGGAACTGCGTTCCGTTAACCAGCGCTATCTGGAAACCTATCTTCGTTTACCGGAACAATTCCGCAGTCTCGAACCTGTCGCGCGTGAGCGCATCCGCGCCCGTTTGACCCGTGGCAAAATCGAATGCAACCTGCGCTTTGAGCTCGACCCGAGCGCGCAAAGTGCGCTGATCCTGAACGAAAAACTGGCGAAACAGCTGGTTAATGCCGCCAACTGGGTCAAAATGCAGAGCGACGAAGGGGAAATCAACCCGGTTGATATCCTGCGCTGGCCCGGTGTGATGTCGGCGGAAGAGCAGGATCTGGACGCCATCAGCGCCGAACTGCTGACCGCGCTGGAAGGCGCGTTGGATGACTTCATCGCCGCCCGTGAAAGCGAAGGTAATGCGCTGAAAGGTCTGATCGAACAGCGTCTGGCTGGCGTCAGCGCCGAAGTCGTCAAAGTCCGTGCCCAGATGCCGAACATCCTGCTCTGGCAGCGTGAACGTCTGCAAAGCAAGCTGGAAGATGCGCAGGTACAGCTGGAAAATAACCGTCTGGAACAGGAACTGGTGTTGATGGCACAGCGCGTCGATGTCGCCGAAGAACTCGACCGCCTCGATGCTCACGTCAAAGAAACCTACAAAATCCTGAAAAAAGAAGAAGCCGTCGGCCGCCGCCTCGACTTCATGATGCAGGAATTCAACCGCGAATCGAACACGCTGGCCTCAAAATCCATCAACGCCGACGTCACCGCGTCAGCCATTGAATTGAAAGTGCTGATCGAGCAAATGCGGGAACAGATCCAGAATATTGAGTGATCTCCACCCTGTTCCACTGACTGCTACAACGCCCTGTTTTCAGGGCGTTATTATCAAAAATATTCAAAAAAAATAAATGCCGAAATTTTTATTAACCCACACTAAAAATGCTTTTTTACAAACATGGCTATTTTTAATAAAACAAAAAAACCCTATAAAAAGGAAAAATATTTTTATGAAAACAATAACTCTGAAATATTTCTAAATTTCTCTTGATAAAATCGCATCAAGCATAATAAAACGCTAGACATATTAAAAACAGAGTGGGAATATAATAGCCACCTTAGAATAAAAATTGATACGCATAAAAAACTGGCATGCTAATTCTTATTTTTAAATTTAAAAAATAATCTTATAGAATAAAAAATAGCATAAAATCGATTAAATAAGGAAATGATATGCAGAATGAAAATGAACTTAACCCCTTCATACTTAATACATTAAAAAACAGATCAATGCTTACAAGAGCAATAACTGTTTCACTTATAATATTACTTATAATATCAGCAAGCACTATATCTATACTTATTGCCACAGGAAATGACTCACAAAAAGCCTCTATAGAGAGATTACTAGGATTTAAAAAAGAACTATTAAATCCTGGGGATATAGTATATTTAAACACACCAAAAGAAAAAAACAACATTGGTGTTTACTTGGGTAACACAGAAAGCATTCAGCCGTCTGAAAATAAAATAAAAAATATCAAAACCAATGAAATAAAAAATTATGATTCGAAATTAAGTGACTCTTTAGAAATACAAAATTCAACAATCAATGAATTAAGTAAACGCATTGACTTAAAAAATAAATTTATAAATGATTATGCTTCTTGGAAGGGTGTACAATACAGACTAGGTGGCGATGGAAGAATATCAAAAATAGCAGAATCCATATCTGCCGTATTACTTAACCTATCTGTAATAGTATTTCTTGGTTTTGTGATGCGAGCTGTTCTAGTTTTTATCAGATACTATATGCAATTAGGCACTGATTACGAAAACCAAAGGTTAGCCTACATTCTTAGCAAAGGTGACAACAATAAATTTAGTGACATACTCTACACTCTAAGAGAAAATAAAATAAATTTTGAAAAAACACCGTCACCACCGCAAGAAAAAATAATTTTATCCGCACTCGAATTATTAAAACAAAAAAATAAAAACGGGTAATAAAAAACATAAAAACCCGAATGGCAAATTAAATTAATAATAACACCCTTAATAAAGCGGAATTATTAGATATAAAAATCATATTTCCACTCATCCTAATAGGGCAGAGTTTAATGTTATGTTTCTAAAAACCAACTAATATCCTCCGGTACTATTTTAAAAAAATTCACTTTATTCTTACGTTTAATAATGTTAACAGCTACGAAACTCGTAGTATCTGAACTCATAAAAAGCATCGACAATTGGCGACACTAACTTTCAAGGAGGATCGCCAATGACCACCATAAATGCTGCCGCTACCGAGAGTTCCATTACCGTTTTCCGAGATCTGATCGCTTCGTTACCCGTTGAGCACCTTAGTCGTGCTCAACGTGACGATTTCAGCGCAATCGCTGCAGAGTCGGTTGAAGGGTTGTGCCACGGTTTACAGTATGTTAGCAAATCACTGACAACAGCAGCTAACACGGAACAGCTGCACCAACTCAACGCCTATTTCAGCGCCTGTGCGCACCTGATCCCTGCATTAATAGTAATCAGCGGAAACCCCATGTCATACGCAAGCCGTCTACAATCCAACCACAACGTTCTCGTTGAGTAATGCACAGCTAAAGTGTACATTTTAGATGTACATATCAGGAGAAACACGATGCGAATCTACACTTCTACTCAAGCCAGAGCCAACATTTCAGAAGTATTAGACGCTGCAACCCACGGCGAACCGGTCGAAATTACTCGTCGGGATGGAAGTTCCGCGGTGGTGATCAGCAAAGCGGAATTCGAAGCATACCAAAATGCCAAGTTGGACGCTGAGTTTGATCTCATTATGCAGCGCCACGGCCACACTATCGAAGCGCTGACTGACCGATGAACTGGGTTAGCGCACAAGAAGTGATCGCCTTTCATGATCGGATATTGCGACGTTTACCCGGCGTAACGGGAATGCCCGATCCGGGTCGAGCAGAAGCGATAATCTACCGAGTGCAGAACCGCACGCATTATGAAGGGATCACGGACATCTTCGAGCTGGCCGCCACTTACTGGGTGGCTGTTGCACGTGGCCATATTTTTAATGATGGCAATAAACGCACCGCATTTTTCGTCACGATGACGTTTTTATACCGTAACGGCGTGCTAGTTCGCGATAACGACAATACGTTGGAAAATCTGACGGTAGAGGCCGCAACGGGTGCAAAAAACGTTGACGAACTGGCACAGCAATTGAGAACACGGGTGCAACCTTTAGGCTGATTCCTGTAAACAGCACAGCTACAACAAAATAGGACTGTATTCCTATAATCCCATCAAAAATGGGAATATAGTCCCATCATCGCAGCGCAAATCGCTCCACCAAATCACCAGTACAATCTCAGGAACATCTTCACCCGCAACAATACAGGGAAAAACAACCGACATGCGTTATCTCGTCCTCCCCTTCATCCTTCTTGCCCTGACCGGCTGCCAGGCAATCACCACTTTCGATAAATACGCCACGATGCGCCTTTACGAAGTTTATGAAGCTGAGAACCTTTCTGCCTGCGACTACAAGCCTAAATTCCGCGACTGTACTGTGGGTAAGCGATCTTTTGACGTCAAGATATCCGATGATAAGAGCAAAATCGCATTAGTGGTCAGAAAGCGTTATGCCTATTTTGGCTTCACGCGTGATGATTTTGCCCTGCAGACACAGCCGCTGCGTGATTTCCTGATTTGGGCGCAAGATCCGGCCGCGAAGGATAAACAGATCACTCAGTTACGCAAAGCTGGAAACGTTGGCGGCAGCCTGTACGACAACAGCGAAGTGCAATATCAGTTCGATTATCTGCATACGCGTGCCGATGTTCAGCTACTCGTCGTTAAGCCCCATGAAAACGCCGACTCGTACGGCCTGACCGTGGATGAAGTGAAAAACCTGCTATCGGTGATGGATGAATGGTATGCCGGTACGTTTTCTGGAAAACAGCTAACGTAAGTTCGGTGAGACGGCCAGACAGCGTCACTGTCTGGCCAGGCATTAAAAATGCTGCATCCTGGAAGAAAATTGGCCGCAGTTTTTCAGCATCAAATCTTTGACCGGTCGGCGGTCGTAGTAGCCCTTCTCGGTTTTGAATACTTCGTAGACTTCGATGCGTCGTGGCGAATAAGCATCAACAAATTTACCAGTAACATAATAGTAATTCCCGACCACAGGTTTAAACGTGACGGTACTAAATCCACCATTGGCAGCAATCATTCTGACCGCAATATTGTGTTGCGCGCTGACCCAAAATTCACGAATCATCGTTGGCGTTTCTGGGATTTCAGGGAAGCCGAGTTCTTTATTATTGAGCTTAGTTTGGAACCCAAATGCATTATTGGTATAGCCATTTTCTGGTGCATCAATATTAATACATCTGTCGGTCGTCGGATAAACGCGAACATAATCGAGGTTGCGGTTATCGAACGTCATACCCACGCGTTCAGCACCCTGATAATCCTCCAGTTTATGACTATAAGTCGCAACCGAACATCCACTGACGAATACCACACTTATTCCTATCAGAAGCATTTTCCCAAACATAACCATCCCTTACCTTTATAAAATCAGAACATCCTGATTATTTTACGCCGCTTTTTATTCGAAAATTTACGTTGTATTACTTCACCTTAAAGCATTACCTCACCTTAAACACTAATGATAAACGAGGCAACGTGGCAATTTCTCTCTATTACACCGCACGACGTAAAAAATCCCTGAGCCCAAAAGAGATATCTGCCGTGAAGGAGATTGTCCAACGCCATTCCGTTAATGAACACATTGAGAAATATCTGACGACCGGCGACGGCATAAACTGGGAATCATTTAATTTCACCCTCAACGCGAAAATCGGTAACGTTTTCAGAAAAGGCATCGTGTTCTCAGGTTCGACCAAACTCCCCGATAGCAATGAAGAAGCCACCTGGATTGGCGTACAACACTGGTGCCAGTGTTTATCCGAAATCCGCGCTGCCCTGACACACTGTGAATGGCACGTCGCGGTCGACGATCACAGCATACCGTGGGACGCCGAGGCAAAGGCTTACGACCCAACGCGCTGAGCCAGCGAACATGCTGAAGAGAGAAGCGCATATGGACGATAACGACATCCACGATGCTGTCGAAAGGAGCGCATACGGGCTGTCGATGGGCGCGATATGGCAACATATTGCGGTTGAGTGTCGGGTCAATCCCAGAACCTACGCACAGCGTCAGGCGCTGTTTTTTACGTTGCTGGAGCGGCTCATCGCGGAAGGCAGAATCAGGCTTGCCAGTCAGGGAGACTATCTGCAAGGCGATCCGAAGCATCAGGTCGACCCACTCCGCCATGCCTTTCCACCTGAAATGTCCGATGATGAATTGGATGATGTCGACGAATTTGGCCTGTGGTTCTTCGCCAAAGCGCCCGCAGGCGTCGTGTGGATCACGCCGGAGGGGCAAGAGATTTGGACGTAAGAGGAATCAGCCAAACCAGCGCCAATTCCTCTCACTCATGACCGGATATCATGACTCGCAGCGAACTTACTCCGTGGTCTTACGTTCAGCCTCCTGACCCTCTAGCTCCTCACTCTCGTCCGGCTTCGCCACACTCGGATGCTGGCGACCTTCCTCGATAAAATCTTCGTCGATGCCTTCAATATTCTCCTGATTATCGCGACCAGAGAGAATGTTCCAACAGGCGATGAACAGCGCAGCAATCAGCGGACCAATCACAAAACCATTAATACCGTAGATTTCCATACCGCCCAGCGTGGCGATCAGAATCAGGTAATCCGGCATTTTGGTGTCTTTCCCCACCAGCAGCGGACGCAGGATGTTATCCACCAGCCCAATCACCAGCACGAAGAACGCGACAATGAAGATGGCCTGCCAAAGCATGTCCGTCGCGAACAGGAAGATGGCCGCAGGCACCCAGATAATTGCCGAACCCACCGCGGGGATCAGCGACAGGAACGCCATCAGCGAGCCCCACAGCAGGCTGCCTTCTATCCCTGCGATGGAGAACGCAATACCACCCAATGTCCCCTGCACAATCGCCACCACCACGGTGCCTTTCACCGTCGCCCGCGATACGGCGGCAAACTTCACCAGCAGGTGATGTTTAACATGAGTGGAAAGCGGCAGCGATTCCAGAATCAGGTTGACCAGATAAGCACCATCCTTCAGGAGGAAGAAAAGCAGGTAGAGCATCACCCCGAAACCGATGAAGAAGGTGAATGTCCCTTTGCCGATCAGCAGCACGCTTCCCGCCAGATATTGCCCACCTTTCAGCACAACCTGAGAAAGCTCTTGCTGTATTTTGGCGGCGTTATCCAGATTGTGTTCCGCGAGGAAATGTCGCGCCCACCTCGGCAGATGCTGAATCAGCTCCGCCAGCACCACCGGGAATTGCGTATTGCTGTCCTGCAATCGGGTGTAAACCCCGTTAATTTCAACCACCAGCGAGGAAACAATGATCCCCAACGGAATGAAGACGAGCAGGAAGATGATCAGGACTGTGAGCAATGAAGCAACACCGTTGCGATCGTTTAATTTTTGCCGAATTTTGCTTTTCAGCGGATGGAAGATAATGGCCAGCACCGCCGCCCATAATATGGCGGAATAATACGGTGCCAGGATGTCAAAAAACGCCAGCGTGACGATAAATAAGATAAGGATGAAGAATCCCTTCGTAAGCCCTTTAATATTCACAACGATTTCCCCTTCGTTCAATCTGCTCTCGAAATATAGAACGAAGTGGGGCGTTTGCAATACCGGAAAAAGCGCATAGTGCTGAGGAAATGGCTAGGCGAGCGCCTCATGAGTGGCAATAAAGTCGTTTTTTAACTGGCTATACACGGCGGCATCGTTGTCACACGCCAGTGCAGCGGCACGTTTTATTGCCGCGTACTCGGCACATACGGCTGGGTTTGCCCGCAGATAATCACGGAAAGCCAGGTGCCGCTGGATAGTCTCGTCACCCACCACAAAAGCGTGAAGATGGTGCGTGCGCGCATCGCGGCCTTTGGTGTAGTAACGACGTCCTGCTATCCCGTTTTCGCCACGAGGACAGTAGCCCAGATCGACCATGACATGATCGAACCTGTCCAAAGCGGATAACGAAACTACTTCCAGCAGCATATCAATCACCGGCTTAGCGGGGAGCCCCGGCACGGCCGTGCTGCCGATGTGATGTATATTCGCCGCCACTTCACCGAGCGCCTGCATGAGTTCCCTCGCCGCCGTTGCATAATTCGTTGCCCACTGTGGATCGTAATCCACCACGGTAATTGTCCGTCCACCCATTCACTGATCCCCCAACACGGTCTTATCGCGTAAAGGGTATCAACGTTCAGGGGACGATTCAAAAGCCATCAGAAAGCGCGGCAAGGAGACGGTAAATGCCTCTCGCCGCATCATCCGTGCTTACAGGCCATCCAACCGCCGCTGGGTCGCCTGCACCAGTGAGTCCGTGGTGATGTCGGCAATGGATTTGGCACCCGTGAGCGTCATCGCCACACGCATCTCTTTTTCGATCAGGTTCAGCAGGTTAACCACGCCCGCTTCGCCCGCCGCCGCTAGCGCGTAGACAAACGCGCGCCCGAGCATCACGCCGTCCGCGCCCAGCGCAATCATGCGCACCACGTCCAGCCCGGTACGAATGCCGGAATCTGCCAGAATAGTGATATCGCCTTTCACCGCATCGGCGATAGCAGGCAGCGCATGTGCCGTTGATAGCACGCCGTCCAGTTGTCGCCCGCCGTGATTGGAGACCACAATGCCGTCCGCGCCGAACCGGACCGCCTCTTTGGCATCTTCCGGGTCGAGGATGCCTTTGATGATCATCGGCCCTTTCCACATCTCGCGGATCCACGCCAAGTCCTGCCACGAAATAGAAGGATCGAAATTCGCCGCCAGCCAGCCAATGTAGTCTTCCAGCGTCGTGGGTTTGCCACGATAGGCGGAGACATTCCCCAAATCGTGTGGCTTACCGTTCAGGCCAACATCCCACGCCCATTGTGGATGAGTAACGGCCTGTAAAAGACGACGCGCCGCCGCATTCGGTCCGCTCATACCAGAGTGTGCATCGCGATATCGCGCACCCGGCGTCGGCATATCCACGGTAAACACCAACGTCTTCACCCCTGCCGCCTGGGCACGCTCCAGCGCATTACGCATAAAACCACGATCTTTCAACACATAGAGCTGGAACCACATCGGACGATTGATGGCAGGTGCCACTTCCTCAATCGGGCAGACTGAAACCGTGGATAAGGTAAACGGTATCCCTTTGTGTGCCGCCGCACGGGCAGCCTGGACTTCGCCACGTCGGGCGTACATCCCAGTCAGGCCAACGGGAGCCAGCACCACCGGCATTGCCAGTTTTTCGCCGAACAACTGCGTTTCCAGACTCAGGTCGGACATATTTTTCAGGATGCGCTGACGCAGTGCGATATCCGCCAGATCGGCGGTATTACGCCTGAGCGTGTGCTCGCCATAGGCACCGCCGTCAATATAGTGAAAAAGGAACGGCGGAAGCTTACGCTGCGCCGCCGCCCGGTAGTCCGTTGAAGCAGAGATGATCATCGTCCTTTCCCATCCTTCTTCTTGTTTGTGCCATTCTTGCGGTCAATAGAATGACCGCGCATGAAATGACCTTTCTAGTGAAGCCACTTTTAGTGAAATTGTCTGTTAGTGAAACTGATTTTAGTGAAATTGAAGGTACGCGACGTGCGTTTGCAGGTATTCCTGCAAGCCGTGCTTGCCGTCCGCGCCACCCACACCGGATTTACGCCAGCCCGCATGGAAGCCCTGCATCGCCTCGAAGTTTTCACGGTTGATGTAGGTTTCGCCGAATTTCAGCCCTTTCAACGCCTTCATCGCGGTGTTGATATTTTGAGTATAGATCGACGACGTCAGACCATATTCGCTGTCGTTCGCCATCCTAATCGCCTCTTCCAACGTGTCGAAGGTCGCGACAGGCAGCACTGGGCCAAACACCTCTTCGTGCATGATCGGCATGTCCTGTTTGACATCCACCAACAGCGTAGGCGGATAGAAATAGCCCGTACCGCTTTCACGCTGGCCGCCGAGCAGCACTTTCGCGCCCTGCGATACCGCTTTCGCCACTTTGTCTTCCACACGCTGTAACGCCGCTGCACTGATCAGCGGCCCCATATCCAACGCTTTTTTCTCCGCCGTATTGCCGAAAGTCACCTGCTCCATCGCGGCTTTAATACGCGCGATAAACTCATCGTAAATGCCTTTCTGCACGTAAACGCGCTCGGCGCAGTTACACACCTGCCCGCTGTTGATGACGCGGGAACTGACAATCGCTTTCACCGCCAGATCGAGATCTGCATCGTCCATTACGATAGCTGGGGCTTTGCCGCCCAGTTCCAGCGATACCTTCGTCACGTTCTGCGCCGCCGCCGTCATGGTCGCAATGCCCGCCGCCACGCTGCCGGTAAGGCTGACCATGCCAACTTTCGGGTTAGCAGCCAGCTCTTGCCCGACCGTCGGGCCGTAGCCGGTAACAAAATTGATGACGCCTTTCGGCAAACCGATTTTGTGAATGATTTCAGCGAAAATAACCGCATTATTCGGTGTGATCTCGCTCGGTTTGATGACAATGGTATTGCCGGTAATCAACGCCGGCGCCGCTTTGCGTGCAATCAGGAAGAAGGGGAAGTTCCACGGCAGAATACCGGTCGTGACGCCAATCGCTTTACGAAAAACGAAGATGTTTTCATTCGGACGGTCGCTCTGAATGATCTCACCTTCGTAACGGCGCGCCCACTCTGCCATGTAGTCGAGATAGTCAGCGGTGAACAGCACTTCCGTCTGCGCCAGACCGTGCGTTTTACCGCCTTCCGCAATGATGGTGTCGGTCAGTTCGGCTTCGCGCTCGCGGATACCGTCGGCAATCTTGTGCAGCCAAACGCCGCGTTCAACCGCAGGCAGCGCTTCCCAGCCCGGCTGTGCGGCTTCTGCCGCATCAATCGCTCTCTTCGCATCGTCAGCGGAGCCTTCCGGAATCTGTGAAATAACCTGCTCTGTGGCCGGGTTCACCACATCAATCCACTTCCCGCTTCTGTTTTCAACAAACTCACCGTTGATGTACATACGTTTCTGGGTGATGCTCATGTCAGGCGTCTCCAAAGTAGGATAAGGGAATACAACGCATAAACGAGTTGTTAACGAAACACGTTTTTTTTGTGAAGTTTTGCCATGCTGCGCGTTCTGCGCGGCATTTACCTTTTCATGACTGCCATCTCAGTCTGGCACATGGCAAAAAAGTCATGCTGAGCACGCCTGACGTAACACTTTTGCAAAGTATCGGAAACGGTGGGGGAATAACGAGAGTGTGATGCAAGTGAGGTGGTGACAGACGCCAGCCGACAGCGTCTGTCTTTTGAGCAGGGGAATTTTACGGTTCGTCGGTTTTCGCGATTTCTTCTTTTACCTTCCACTTGCCGCCCACCAGCTCACGGGTGGTGGCGACCATCGCCTGCTTCTCTTCGGAGTAGGCTTCCGTGGTTTCGACAATCAGGACAGGCTTATTATTCGCTATCTGATAGGTAGACCATTGGTGCCAGCAGCAGCCGCTTTTGGTAAACGTCGTGATGGTCTTACTCTTCTCATCAATCTCGAACAGGCCGAGGTTGGAACTGGCTAACTCGGTCAGCGGCGCGTTCTGGGTAAACTGCTGCTTTTCCACATCAAACAGGTACACATCGTAAGACGGCCCGCCGTAAGCGCCGTTGTTACCATTACGCAGCATGATATCCGCGTGGTGATCGAAGTTAGCGTCATCAATCACCAGCCCGCTGTTGTTCTCACCGTAGACTTCAACCAGATTCGCTGTCACTTCGCCCTTATTGTTCAGCTCGATGAACATATTTTCCATCGTGATACGCTGGAACAGGTCACCACGCCCTTTCTTAAAAATATCCAGCGTGCCGGGGCCTTCGCAGGTTGAGTAAGAAGGGTCGAGCGTGCACGTCGCCACGCTGAGAACGAAGTCCCACTGGTCTGATGCCTGGGTAATCAGGGAGATATTTTCACTGCCGGACAGCGCCTGAATACGGGAAACCATCTCATTTCCCAGACAAACATCATCCTTACAGCGATCACGTTCGGCCAGCCACGCGCGCTGCGCCTGAAGCGCCTGCGCTTTGTCCTCTTTTTTCGCGTACCCCTGATAGGCCTTATTTAATACCGTATCAAGCTGCTGTAAACGGCTGCTGGCACAAATCATTTTCTCGGTGTCTGCGCTGGCCTTGCTGCAATCTATTGCCCAGACGGACGAGGTACAAAAGAGCAGCAGGGACGAAGCGGCCAGAGATAAATAACGCATGAAGTATCGCTCCTTGAAAAACAGATGAAACCTAACTGATTGATAAAATGGATAACGGGCTAGTTCTTGCTGCCATTTCCCATCTTTTTAAGAAACCGCTGCTGCTCAGCCAAAATCGCTTTCAACGTAATGCATTGATAATCAATGCCATAACGCGGGGCGACGTCCGCAATAATTTTGGATAGCGCAGGATAGTGCCGATGATTCCAGTTGGGGAAAATATGGTGGGTCAGGTGCATATTGAGCTGCCCTAGCCAATAACCAAGCCAAGCGGGACGAGTAGACCAATCCACCGTGGTGGAAAAGACGTGCTGATAGCGACCATGCCGAAATAACCCATCTTCCGGTGCCTGATAGAACGTGCCTTTTGCCCAGTGCGACCCCAGAATCAGGACGACAAAAATCAGCGATGACAGCATTTGGCTCAGCAAATAAACCAGCAATAGCGCACCGACGCTCACAGGTGTTGGTGACAACAGCCAATAGGGGATCGCCAGCGCCAGCAGGGCATGCAGCGCTTTTGATAACAGGAAAATACCCCAGCCTTTACCGCCCTGAAGCGTCATATTGCGCGTCACCTGCGTTTTCCCCGCCCGATCGAGCCAGTCAAAAAACCAGATGATGCAGGGGAAGGTCAGCGACGCCACCATCGGCCAGTAGTAACGCTGGGCGCGCATAAAAAAGCGAAACCGATGATAGGGCGATTGCCGTAAAACGCCGTTCTCTTCGATATCCAAATCGTAGTGCTGCACGTTGACGTGCGCATGATGAAAAATCACATGCCGCACCCGCCAGCAGTCGGAATCCATGCCGAGCGGAATGCTGACGACGATATTGAGCAGGCGATTCGCCCACGGCCGCCGGAAAAAAACGTTGTGCGAGGCGTCATGCACCACGTTCACTGCCAGAAACATGGCGGTAAAAATAAAGCCAAAGTAGCAACTCGCAAAACCCCACAGCGTCGTCTGCCGGAGGCTGAAACCATAAAACGTCAGACACAGCGCCACCAGCAACAGCATCTTGCCGATAAACCCGGCATTGGCGAAACGGTGGTCACCCGTTTCTGCCAGATAGTCATTCGCGGCCTTCATCAACGCCCGATGCAACGCCAGATCGCGACTTTGTTCATAGCGGAGCGGCTTTAGCGGTGCGAGCGTCATTCTTCCTCCGCTCCCGCTTTCACGACACGTTGCGCAGTCCGCCGATCGTTACCCTCGCCCATCAATTTTAAAAACCGGCGCTGACTGGCCAGTAGCTCACGATAGGTAATACAGCGATAGTTCATGCCATGCTCGGCGGCCACGCGCCGTAAGATATCGGCTAACGCAGGATAATGACGATGATGCCATCCCGGAAAAAGATGATGCGTCAGATGTAAGTGCAGCCCTCCCGTCCAGCGCTCAAGCCAGCGCGGCGTCGGCAACCAGTCACAGGCGGTTGCAAAGTTGTGCTGATACCAGCCCTGAGGCATCGTCTCCGTATCGGTAACGGCATAGAACTCAGCCTCCGCCCAGTGCGTGCCCAGCAGCAAAAATACCACCAGCAACGAGGCCAACATCTGCCCCAACAAATAGCTTAACAGCACGATGCCTGGGCTAATGCCGTGTGCCGCTCCTACCATAATGGGAATCACCAATAACAGCAGGACATGGCCGACTTTACTGCCGATAAAAATCATCCATCCGCGGTAGCCTAACTGTACTGAACGGGCATTGACGGGCGTTTTACCCAAGCGATCGGCCCAGTCAAAAATCCAGGCGATATAGGGGAGCGAGAACGCGGCCACCAGCGGCCAGTAAAGATGCTGATAACGCATGTAGGGACGGTGGCGCTGAAAAGGCGTTTGGCGGAACACCCCATTCTCTTCCGTATCCAGATCGTAATGTTCCACATTCGGATAGATGTGGTGGAAGTCCACATGACGCAAGCGCCAGTAGTCAGGATCGATGCCTAACGGCAACGTGACGATGCGCCCGACTATGCGGTTGAGCGTTCGATTACGGAAAAACGTATTATGAGAGGCGTCATGATTCACGATGATATTCAATAACATCGACAGCATGATGAAAGAAAAATAGCTCAGGAAGAACGCCCATGCCGTCTGCTGCATCAAGCTCAGAGCATAACAGGCGAGGCAGCCTAAAAAGAGTAATCCGGCCTTAATGAACTGCCCGCTATCGGCAAAACGATGATCGTGATTAGCGCGGAGATAGGCCGACGTTTCCCGCTGTAATGCCCGATGGAAAGCCTGTTCGCCCTTGGCAGGATACGGTTTAGCGGGAAGCACACTAGACATTTTCAGGCTCCTCAATCAGAGGGCGTTGGCCCCAGCCGACCGCCATCGCCAGCCCGTGCAGCGCCAGCATCAGCATCGCAATCTTCCAGTAAAGCGCTTCCCAACCCAGATAGACAAGAAACACGGCAGGGAATAGCAGTACCACCGCTAGCCAAACATAAATACCCCAGCGTCTTCCTTCGGAAATCCCGCCCAGTGCAACCGCACCCGCCACCAGCAGCAGGAAGAGCGCCGCCTGCGACAGATCGGCGGCGTCATAGCCGTAGCCATACAGGTAGACGTAGCCCACCACCAGCGCAAACAGCAGCATTGCCCCGGCAATCAACGCCATCGGCGTACAGTGAAACGTCGCCTGACGCGTACGACGCACCGACAGTTTCAGATACGACAGAAAAGGCAGGTTACTGGCCCAAAATGGGTTGTTCGATGGCGTTTCTCTGCCTGCACCGTAGCGGAAAGGCGTGTCGGGCAGTTGCGGACAAAAGCTACCAAACAGTTTGTCCCAAAAAATGAAGGTACCGCCGAAGTTCTTATCGGCGTACGCACGGTCGTTCACGTGATGTACGCGATGGTGTGCTGGCGTCACCAGCACCTTTTCCAGCCAGCCCAGTTTGGGCGTCATCGCATTATGGTTAAAGAGCTGAACGCTGTAATGCAGGATGGAAACGGTGACGAACACATACAGCGGAACGCCGAGCAGCGCCAGAATCAGGAAGAACGGAATCGAGGTCAGCGAGGAATACCAGGAGTTACGCACGCCCAGCGACAGATTAAAATGTTCACCCTGATGGTGAACCACATGCACCGCCCACAGTACGCCGAAAGTATGGTGCAGGCGATGTAGCCAATAGAAACCGAAATCCCAGGCGAGCAGTGCAAATAGCCACATCAGCACCGGCGGCCAGGTTTCCACCCAGCCAAAACTGAAATGCACCGCGACATAGCCATAGCAAAAAATTTCCACGCTGCGAAAGAGCCACAGCATGATGTGCCCTGAATTCAGGTTGAATACCACGTCATGCCAGTTCACTTTCTCGCGCTGCATCCACTGTAAAACCAGCGCTTCGCCAATCACCACAACCAGCATGAAGACAATGGGTAATGCTAAATCGATCATAATGTCATTCCTGCTGGCGCTTATCGTTAGGCAGCGGAGTCGCTGGGGAAATAGCCTTCACCGCCTCCCGGCTGCGCAGAAAAATCCACCCGGCGATCCCCGCCAGTATCGCGCCTGTCACCAGATCGATGAACAGATGGCGGCGCAGTTGCAGGATAGAAAGGGCAATCGCCGCACCCCACAGCAGGTACAAGCCCGTTTTCACCTTCTGCTGGCTATCGCTCATCGCCCACACTGCCAGCACCGTTAGTGCAATATGCAGCGACGGCAGACAGTTTTGCGGTGAGTCGATACGCTGCAAAAGCTGTAGCACACGCGTGGAGAGATCGTCCCCGACGACCTGCGGGTACACCATCGTGGTCGGAAAAATCAGGTACACCGCGCCCGCGATCAGCGCGGTAAGCTGTGTTGCCCGGCGTAGCCCCGCCAGACGCGTAATCGGGCAGGATAAATAAGACAGCGGCACGATGATGAAAAACGAGAGATACAGCCAGATCGCCGAAGCGCTAAAAGGAATCCACTCATCAACGAACGACGTCGGCAGCACCGTTCCCTGCCCCTGAAACTGCGCGCTCAGTTGATACACCACCCCGACCGTTCCCCAGCCGAAGAGCAGCGCTTTCAGTCGCAATAGCATCGCTTTTTGCGGAAATAGCCTCATGCACTCTCCTTCAGACGGGTAATCCGTCTGCGCTTTTGCGTAAACTCCGGCGCAATCTCACCGGCGCTTAACTGCCACCGTAGCCGCGACGTATCAACCCCCTGTAACGCAAACTGCTGCGACAGGCTGTCCCGACAGGCTTCCAGCTCCGGCAGGCTGCACGCGGCGGATAAATGCAGCGTCGCATCGCCCTGCTGCACCAGCCGGTAGTCGGCATGCAGCGGCAGCGCATTGGCGATAATCCGGCTACAGAGATCCGCGAACACGGTCTGAGATTCGCCGCTGCTGTTCGGCAGCCGCAGGCTGTCATCGCTGCGCCCTTCAATGCGGGCAATCGCCATCGTCACTCGGCCACACGCGCAGGGCGTTTTTTGCCTCACCAACACATCATCCAGCCGATAGCGCACAATCGGCTGCGTGCTGCGGGTGAAATCGGTAATGATGGGCGTAAAGCGCTCGTCATCCAGCCACTGCGGTTCGATGTGAATAAACTCTTCGTTGAGATGCAGCGTGCCGTGCTCGCAGGTCGATGCCAGAAAGCCTTCTGTCGCCTGATACACTTCCCCCACCTGCCCGAAAACCTGCTGGAGCAATTGCTTATCCTGCGGTTCCAGCACCTCGGCCACGGAAATCACCTTTTTGACCGACAGGTGCAACTCACCGCGCTGTACCGCCAGCGCCAGCTCGCGCAGCACCTGCGCGGGAGCGACGATAATAGACGGCGACCACGCTTCCAGTCGCGAAACATGCTCGGAAAACGGCGCAAAGAGATCGTAAAACGACAGGCTGAGCCAGCAGTTATCCACGCTGTGATACAGGTTGTTATCCGCCCGCAGGAACAGCGCCACCCGCTCACCGGCTCGTAAGCCGTCCGGCAGCATTTTCGCCAGCATGCCTCCCGCCCACACCTGCTGTTCGCGTGGGCTGACGACAAATAACCCACGCTGCCCAGAGGTGCCGGACGACAGCCCGACGCTGAATCCACTCACATTCGGCGTGAAGTCGCGATCTTCCTCACTGCGGCGCGCGCAGGCGAGCAGTTCATCCCGCTTAAGCCCGGCGGTGTTCATCCGATCGAATTCGGCCATCATCACGGCTTTATCCATCATCGGCCAGGATGTCATGGGAAGCTGGCAGTAAGGCTGAAAATAGGGGCTACGTGCCAGCACCCGCCGTGCGAAACGAGAAAGTTGGCGCTGCTGATGGCGTTCAAGCGCCTGACGGGTAGCAAAGGTGAGGCGTCTGGCGCGGAAATAATGCCAGATCGTCATCAGCGGAATCATAGATCGCCCTCGTGACACAGCCGAATCTCGACTTGCCCGTTCAGGTGCAACTGGTGCAGTTGATCCAGCGTGTGGTAATAGGCTTTTGGATCGTCCATCACCAGATTCGCCAAGCGCGACGGCCCACGACCTTCGCGATAACTGTGCGGCGACCAGGCAGCATCGCTTGCCAGCAGCACCCAGCCGTTTTCCGTCAGCACAAACGCGCCGAGGTGTCCGGCGGCATGGCCGGGCAGCGGCACCAGCACGATCTCTTTATCGCTACCCGGCAGTGCATGGCCTTGCGTAAACGGTGCCAGCTCCGCAGGCAGGTCGGTAAGCGGGAAGTTTTCGACAAACTGAAGCGCCTGCTCAAAATGTTCAGGGATCAGCGCGGGCACAAACGCCCGTTTCAGGGCCGCAAAACCGCGCAAATTCCGCGTCTGTTGCCATCCCAGCGCCGAACAGATAAACGGCAAGTCAGGGAAATCACGCAGCCCTGCAATATGGTCGCCGTGAAAATGGGAAATAATCAGGCCATCAATGTCCGCAGGTTGAATCCCCTGCCCGTGTAGCTGGTGAATCAACGCGTCTTTCGTCTCGAAATGCACAGGTGTCATTCTGCGGTACAGCTGAAACAGGCCGGATCGCGTGGCATCGGTAAAATGCTGGGCATAGCCGGTGTCCCACAGCCAGCGCTTACCCTGACTTTCCAGCATCCAGACGCGTGCCGGAAAACGGCACACCTTCCACCCTGCGCCACGCAGCGCCATGCAGCCGGGATGCAGACAGTACCCGACTTCAAACGTTGAAATATTAGCCATGTCGGTCAGTACCCCGCTGTGCAAGGTGCGCGTTGAACCAGTTCCCCGTTAGCTCGATGCCCTGCTGAAGGGAGAAACGCGGCTGATACCCCAGCTCCTGCTTAGCTTTCTCCGCGCTGAGCGTCATATCGAAATTCACCGCGCCCGCACTGTAGCGCGTCAGCAGCGGCTCCTTCCGGCTAAACCACGAGAACAGCTCCATGCCACCCGCCACCGCGTGCAGCAGCGGATACGGCACCGCCTTGACGCGATAATTCATCCCCAGTTGCCCGGTTAGCAGTTGCTCAAGCATATCTGCAAGGCGGGCAGGTTCATGATTGGTGATGTTATACGCCGAGCCAGACACTAACCCCGTGCGCTGGCTGGCAAGCGCCATCGCTTCCACCACGTTGCCGACAAACGTCAGATCCAGCAGCGCTTCGCCACCGCGCGGGAGCCGCAGCACGCCGCCACCCACCGCGATCTGTTCCAGCACTCGCGGCAGAATCACGCGGTCGTGCGAGCCAAACAGGCCACGCGGACGCAGAATCACGTAGGTGGTTTGCGGGTAGCGCGACGTCAGCGCCTGAAGCCGTTCTTCCGCCAAAAATTTGGTCTGCGCATAATGATTGGCAAAACGCGCCGCGCGGTAACTTTCATCGATATTCAGGTGGTGCTGATAGTCGAAATAAATCGCGGGCGTGGAGATATGTACAAAGCGCGGGATACCCAACTGCCCAGCGGCGTCGGCCAACCGTGCCGTCACCTCAGTATTATTCTGATAAAAATCATTATATTGGCCCCACGGCGATGATTTCGCCGCGCAGTGCCAGACCACGTCGCAGCCCGCCATCAGCGTTCGAAACTGGTCTACCGAGGTTTCCACCAAATCGATACCGAAAAACTGCGCGCCGAGTGCTTCAAGCTGCTGCCCCACCGAGCGATCGCGCCCGCAGGCCAGCACCTGATGCCCTGTCTGAAGCAGCCACTCCACCGCGTTACGCCCCAGTCCGCTGGTCGCGCCCGTGACGAAGACTCTCATGGGATCAGTACCATGCCGCCCAGCGTCAACCCGGCGGCCGTACCGACCAGCATCGCGGGTTCACCCTCAGGCAGACGCTGCGTCACGATGGCATGATGCAGCGCCGTCGGAATCGAGGCCGCGACCTGATTACCGTGATAGCGGTAAATATCAATCAGCCTTTCGGTCGGGATCGCCAGCCGCTTACGCATGTGTTCCAGCGACAGGTGGCTGGCCTGATGCGGAACTACCGCCGCCATCTGCTCAAGCGTGAAACCGCTGGCCTCCAGCAGCCGTTGCAGATAGTCCTCAATCAGGGCGGAAGCCTGCCTGAATAGCCGTTTTCCCTGCATATGGAACAGGAAATCATGCAGTTCCATCCCCGCACGCGGGTTACGCAAGGTACCACCAGCGCGGATCTGGCATAGTTCATTGCCCTTCGGGTAGGTTTCCAGCAGACAGGCCGCAATACCGCTGCGCCCATCGCCGCGTTCGACAATCGCACACGCGGCACCATCACCAAAAATCAGCGACGACTCTTCGTCATCCCAATCAATACCGCGCGAAGCCAGTTCGGTAGAGACGATGGCAATGCGTCGATAAGCGCCGATATTTAACAGCCCAGCCGCCACCTGAAGCGCGGAAATAAAGCTGACGCAGCTGCTGTTAATATCGAAACTGGCCGTCCCTTTTGGCAAGGACGATGCCTTTAATAAGTGACTGGCGCTATAAGGCAGCGCCTGAATCGGAATCGCGGAAGCAAACAGCAGCAGATCGATGGACGCTGGCGGAATAACACCCCGCGCCAGCGCGTCATTTAACGCCGCCACACCGAGTTCCGCCTGGCTGGCATGATTATCCGCATGGTGGCGATAAATAATGCCTGAACGGCTTTCGACATAACCGGCGGGCTTATTGAGCCGCGCATCTAACTCAGCCGAGGTCACCCGCTGCGCAGGAAGCGCGCTGCCGGTAGAAATAATCTTGAGTGGAACCAATCCCTGAGTGATTGCATGACTTTGCGTCTTCAACTTCAATCCTTTCCAGATTCATTATCGTTTTAGTTGTACCTTCAGTGCCATATACCCTAAATAATTCGAGTTGCGTGAAGGCGGCAACCGCGTGAATCCCCAGGAGCTTACACAAGTAAGTGACTGGGGTGAGTAAGGGCGGCCAACGCACAAGCAGCTCGAAGTATGACGGGTATCACGTACGGTATTTATTCATTCTGACGCTAAGAATAACGAAATCACCGCGAATTGAAATCTTAAGCTGTGCGGATCGCACTATTCCATCCCGGCACTTTTTCGCTATTCTCTGTGCATTCGCGATGCTTAATTCAGCCAGAAGTTATACTTATGTCATTGTTTATCAAATCGGTTATTGGCGCGCTGATCGTATTGCTCATCAGCGTACTGGCGAAAAGTCGAAACTATTATATTGCCGGGCTGGTGCCGCTATTTCCCACGTTCGCGCTGATCGCCCATTATATCGTTGGCACCGAACGTGGACTGGAAGCGCTGCGCGCCACCATCCTGTTTGGCATCTGGTCCGTTATTCCTTATCTGGTTTATCTCATCTCGCTTTATTACTTTACCGCGTGGATGAAATTGCCACAGGCGCTGCTCGCGGCAGTCGTGTGTTGGAGTGTATCAGCGGCACTGCTGGTCAAAATCTGGACGTGGTATCAGGGGAATTAAGATTAATGAATGGGAAAAATGTCCGATGTATTCTGAATGACTCTTGCGGTAAAAAAACCCGGTATATCCGGGTTAAATATGTTGGCATTGTTATCGTCTCAGGCTCATAGCACTCGAGATTAACGGCATACTTGCGCCATATCGATAGTGTAGTTACAGCCCGGATTGGCTTTTTCCTGCCAGTGATGTTTATCCATTTTTGCAGTACATCCTGCATCTTCTAATAATGCCTGACGGCCATCTGCGCTACACACCAATATCAGTGAGTGCCCTTCTACAGACGTTGCCTTCATTTTATAGCCTTTAAAAGGAACCAGAAGCGCAGGATCATGAGCCGTTGCCGCAACCAGAAGCGTGTTATCCGTGGCGGAATCAGGATTGCCATAACGAGTTTCAGCTTCAACGGATGCGCTTAATTTTGTTAGAGCAGATGACAGCGGATACATCGTTTCTTGTTGATTCGCCGAGCTAAAAGAGCTGCATCCAGCTAGAAATAAGGCGCTCATCAATGCGATATATTTCATGCAACCTCCTTCCAATAAACTAATTTATCCGTGTTCACATCTCGGCCCGTATCAAGATTCCAATGGCCAAAGAATGACAATGCGTCTAAATCAGACTTTTCAACTGATTCAGCAACTAAACGCCATGCCTCTACGACATGAATTACCGCGAGGTCAAAAACATCATCGTAGTTTTTTCTCCCTCCTGGCGTTGCGATATTTGTCAGGAACCGTTGATCCAATTTCGCGAGATCTGGATAGGTTAGGCCAAGATTTACAGCAACATGACGCGCCAGCGGTATCAATCTGTTTCCTTCTTCAGCAATCTCACCGACCATAAACAAAAACCGTGAATTCCATTTATTAATATCGGGTTTATTGCCAGAAAACGCCTGAGCGTAAGTTTGCTGCAAAGCAGATTCCCATAGCCTCTTTATCGTTTCGTCGAGCTGTCCATCCTGAGAACATCTTTGCATACCAGACTTAAGATGTTCAGAAAGCCCTACTTCACCCAAACCCAGTCGAGGAAAAATATGAGCATCCTGATTCATCTCACAGATACGGTGTTCACGCTTATTCTGGGCATAGGGACCAACAATATCTTCCACAACGGGGTGAATCGTCATGTCAGTCACCACGTGGGCGACATAGCCCAGTAGCCACGCTAGCGCCTTTTCTTTCTCCGCCCCCTGTAACGCCATAACGCCTTTAGCAAGAGACTGAACCACATCTCCCGTCTTTTCATAGTGCATCTTATCGGCCCATTCTGCGGCACCAGAATCGGCAATAGCCAAATAAGGGTAATCGGGACTAACGGAACCTAATTCACAGAAACCAAGATATTTTTTTACTGCGAGGATACCGCTCTTAGGTACTCTCGCTTCTTCCAACCGTCCCATTTCACTCGCAACATTAACAACGGCGAGATGTGCATATGCTCCAGCCATGAAGTTCACCTTTAGCGTGGTAGAACGCGATTATTAATAAGTCACTCACTAAAAAATGAGGGAAATAAGCACTGTATTTTTGAACACAGACGACCTGAAAAATGAATCATGAAAGCTCAATAAAAACTGTGGTAATTATTTGATAGGTAATATTATTTCAAGACGTAGATCGCGTAACCATATTACCAGTAGAAATAAGTGCTTCTATTCTGTTTGGCAAAATCTGTGAACAATGCCAGATATAAAGATGACACCAGCATCAAACATACCTGGTGACTTCTCTGGGCGTGGTATCAGGGGAATTAAGAGTTGGCAGAAGGGATGGCCCCTTCTGCCATAGGCAGGTGAGATTAGGCGAAGGCGAAACCTTCATCTTCCCATCCCGTGATTCCCCCTATCATAATTTTTACCGGGCGACCCAGTTGTGCCAGCTTTAATGCCGCCTGATCTGCACCATTGCAGTGTGGTCCCGCGCAATAGACGACAAACCGAGTGTCATCGGGCCACTCGGCCATACGCTCAGGTGTGATTTCACGGTGCGGCAGATGAATCGCTCCCGGTATATGACGCGCGCTAAAGTGCTTCGTCGACCCCACCACATGCAATAACACGAAGTCCTGCTGAGTGTCAGAGAGCGAGCCCGCCACATCCGCACAGTCTGTTTCCACAGACAGACGCCCTGAAAAATGGGATTGGGCGATATCAGAAGCAGCAAAGGGATAGTCAGTCACGTAACTCATCGATTTTTCTCACTGATTGGAATGAGACTCGACTATAAAACGGATACATAAAGGCTGGCAGATGGCATTATTGCCATATATCGTCAATATCATGACAAGTTATTGAGGTGAGGAAATCGATGTTCAATCCGCTTGTTGTCGTACTCGCTTATGATGGCTTGTGTACCTTCGAGTTTGGTATTGCTGTTGAAATCTTCGGCCTTCCACGCCCTGAAATGGGGGAAGACTGGTATCAGTTTGCTGTCGCAGGCTTAGACAGTGGCGCGATGCGGGCAACGGGTGGCATCCACGTGGTTGCTGATGGTGGCCTTGAGCTATTAACACAGGCGGGGACGATTATCATTCCCGGCTGGAAAGGCAGTGATGTGCCCGTCCCCGCCCATCTGGTCGATGCATTACGCCAAGCACATCAGCAGGGTGCCAGACTGCTCTCTATCTGCTCTGGCGTTTTTGTCCTCGCGGCGACAGGCCTGCTTTCCGGGCGACGCGCCACGACACATTGGCGCTACAGCGACACGTTAAAAATGCAATATCCTGATATCAACATCGAGCCAGACGTTCTTTATATTGATGAAGGAACCATGCTTACGTCAGCCGGGAGTGCTGCGGGTATCGATCTTGGGCTGCATCTCATCCGTCGGGATTACGGCAGCAAAGCGGCCAATCAAGTGGCTCGCCGCTTGGTAGTCGCACCGCATCGGGATGGTGGGCAAGCACAGTATATTGAAAAAGCGGTACCAGTAGACTACGAGCGCTCCCGACTCGGGCCGCTTATCGATCATGTCCGAGCCAACCTCGCGGAAGAGTATTCCGTTACGAAACTGGCAGCAATTTCCTGTATGAGCCCACGCACGTTCCTTCGCCGTTTTTCTGCCGCTACAGGTACGACACCTGCACGCTGGCTACTGGCCGAACGGCTGAATACCGCACGCGATTTACTGGAAAACACGCGCTTATCGATCGAGAAAATCGCCGAAACGGTAGGATTTGGTACCGCAGCCTCGTTACGCCATCATTTTCGCCAGCAGCTCGATCTCACGCCCTCAACCTATCGGTTGCGTTTCGGGCAGAGAGCCGATGATATCCCAGAGAATCTTGCCGCTAAGAGAGGATAAGTTCATGACAAAAACGACGTACCCCGGCACAGTTCATCGCCCCATTCTCTCCGCACAGGAAGCCGAACGCTTCACGCTCCCGCACTATTTCACGCTACGTGGACACGATGATCAGACAGAAGCTGACATCTGGCAGCCCGCACCGATTGAGGTCGACCCGGCGACGCCCTGGGTTGTCGGGCCACACGTGGGGGTGGATGGCGCGACGCACGCGCATGTTCAACAGGCGGTGAACGCCGCGCTGCGGGCGCAACAGGGTCGGGCGCGGATTGAGATTAAACTGCTGCCAGGCACCTATACCGGCACGGTTTATATCCCTGCCGATGCCCCACCGCTCACACTATGTGGGGCAGGAGAAAAACCGGATGACGTAGTGATTCAACTCGCGCTGGATTCGATGTTCTCACCAGCAACCTACCGGAAAACGGTAAATTCGCACGGCGAATATCAGCCCGGTGACCCCGCCTGGTACATGTACGATCTCTGTGCATCAAAGCAGAACACGACAATTGATACCATTTGTGCCGCCGTGGTCTGGTCACAGAGCGACAATTTCCAGATGAAGAACCTGACGGTGGTGAATACCTTGCTGGATTCCGTGGATAATCGCGCACATCAGGCCGTGGCGCTACGCACCGACGGCGACAAGGTTCAGCTTGAAAAGGTCCGCCTCATCGGTCGTCAGGATACGTTTTTCGTCAATACCAGCAACCTCCAGAATGAGTACGTCACGAACCGCTACAGTCGGGCCTACATTACAGACAGCTACATTGAGGGCGATGTCGATTACGTATTTGGGCGCGCGACCGCGGTATTCGAGCGCGTCCACTTTCATACGGTTTCCAGCCGTGGGGCGAAAGATATTCACGTCTTCGCACCTGACAGCATGCCGTGGGCGCAATACGGCTTTCTGGCAGTGACGTGTCGTTTCACGGGAGACGAAGGCTTCAGCGGAGGAAAAAAGGCCAAACTAGGGCGCGCCTGGGATCAGGGAGCAAGGCAGACGGGATATCAGTCGGGCCAGACGGCAAACGGCCAGTTAGTGATTCGCGACAGTACAATTGACGCCAGCTATGATAGAGAGCAGCCATGGGGAGCTGCGGCAACTACCGCACGGCCCTTTGCGGGTAACGCGGATTCAGCCCGCAATCTCGACGATGTGCATTTCAATCGGCTGTGGGAATACCACAATATCGACGAGGCGTGAGGTACAACGAAAGGGATAACAATATAAAGGCGAGTGTTATTCGAGAAAGCGTCGCACTGATGGAAGTAATTAACCTGAACTGCTGGCGGCCTGTAAACAATACAGGCCATAGAACAGTAAAAGAATTTTATTATATTACTGATAAATCTCGCTTAATTCGCATTCCCTGATGTTAGCCAGTCATCACGCTTATCCAGAGCGTTATTTATTTTTTTTGCTTCACGCCCTTAGCATTGTCGTTCGATTGTATGTTTTTTCACTCCCCCATAACAATTAGACTTAGGTACAGGTGTAGGTATATACTTTTCCGTTACAAGGATGTTGATTCTTCAGACTGAGGTCATGAGATGTCGCCATTATTCTCCAGTAGCGAAATAATAAGCAGGGTAATCAAAGGTCATTTTAATGAAAACCTGGATCACTACGATGGCATCAAATTCTCATTCATGGTTCTGAATAAGAAAAACCCCTCTGAGATGATCATCATCTCCAGTTATCCCGATGAATGGGTTAATCTCTACAAAGAAAATAAATACCAGCACATTGACCCCGTTGTTCTTGCTTCATTTAATAAAATATCGCCTTTCTCTTGGGAGAAAAGTCTGGTTATTAACACACGGCTACAGCTTGCCAAGATATTCGATCTCTCTAAGAAATATAATATTATCAACGGATATACTTTTGTCCTTCACGATCATGGCGACAATCTGGCTATGCTATCGATTATCGTGGACAGCTCATATCCAGATGATATTGATACATTCATTGAAGAGAAAAAAGACACCTTTCAGATGCTATTAATTGATGCATATGAAAAAATCATCTCCCTTTGCAGAGAGATGATTGAAAATAAAAAACCATTAAATAATAAAGAAATATTCTCTCAGCGAGAAAATGAAATCCTTTACTGGGCCAGTATGGGTAAAACCTATCTGGAAGTTGCTATTATTCTCGGCATCAAAACCAGCACGGTAAAATTTCATATCGGCAACGTTGTGAAAAAACTTGGTGTCCTGAATGCCAAGCATGCCATCAGACTCGGCGTTGAATTACAGCTCATCAAGCCTGTGCAATAGCGGCAGGTACCCGTAGAGGCCATTGCTTCAATTCATTGCTCATAAATGTCCCGCTGCGGTTAATACGACGAACCAATGCATCCTGATTCTCATCATCAACGGGAAGAAAAACCAAATAGACTCTTTCTTCCTTTTCTGACAAACCTTGTTCGACCACGCGAATTCCCCAGCCAGATCGTTTTAATATCGTCAGCATAGGGTGACTCACTATCGTATATATTCCATCATAGCCTTTGTCCTTTGAGTAATTAATCATTGAAAGAAACAACATCGAACTAATTGGGTATTCATTGCCGAGAATATCTTTCGCTCGTGATTTATCGACAAAGAACCGACTAGATTCCAGGTAATTCCCTTCAGGGATATTTATCTCCTTGAAGTAAGGAAAAAATGTCCCAGTAATCATGTTAGGGTATTTTGTTTCAATAAATCTCAAACTACAGATAACGGTGTTGTCTTTGATGCCAAAAAGATAAGTCGTGTTATTATTATCATACTGATCAAATTCCATTCCATCAGTACATTGCACGGCCCAATTCAGTCGATCTTTAAACGTCTCTTTTCTGAGGGTAAATAGCTCTTCTGATTTCGTTTCTGACAACAAGGTGTGATTTACATCAAATATCTCTAACATTTTTCCTCCATTGAAAAGTTAATACATAACCTCAAAAAACGATACGCCATCCCACAGACCCTTCGCCTTCAGATTATTATCTTGGCTGGTTATTTATAGGTATTCTGTCGTTTTCCACGGCGGTTGTACAGATGCAACCTGCATTGTCAGCAAGAGTTCATACACAAAAAGACAGCGCAAAAAATCCAATATAAACATATGATAAACAGATAAAAAAAATCCGGAAGCGCGAGACGATTCCGGATTTTTATATTATTAATCTGGGCGTTATTTCTCTGTTTTATCCTGAAGTTGCCCTACCTGCGGCAGACCGGTGCTGGCAGAGGAAGAGAGCAAGCCCGTTTCAGCATAATTAAACAGTTTTTCACGCGTGTCGGTGATATCCAGATTGCGCATGGTCAGCTGGCCGATACGGTCATCTGGCGAGAAGACCGAGTCGCCTTTCTCCATGGTCAGACGTTCTGGCTTATAGGTCAGATTGTCAGACACGGTATTCATGATGGAGTAATCATTACCACGACGCAGCTCCAGCGTCACTTCGCCGGTGATAGCGCTGGCGATCCAACGCTGAGAAGAATCACGCAGCATCAGTGCCTGAGAATCGAACCAGCGCCCCTGATACAGGAAACGACCCAGCTGACGGCCATTGGCGTGGTATTGCTCAATGGTGTCTTCGTTGTGGATACCGGTAACCAGACGCTCATAGGCAATGTGCAGCAGTGCCATGCCCGGCGCTTCATAGATGCCGCGGCTTTTCGCTTCAATAATACGGTTTTCGATCTGATCGCTCATGCCCAGGCCGTGACGACCGCCGATGCGGTTCGCTTCCAGCATCAGTTCAACGTCATCGGCAAAGGTCTTGCCGTTCAACGCAACCGGGTGACCGCGTTCAAAACGGATGGTCACTTCTTCTGCTGGCACTTTGACGTTCTCGTCCCAGAACTTCACGCCCATAATCGGGTTAACGATTTTGACGCTGGAATTCAGGAATTCCAGATCCTTCGCTTCGTGCGTCGCACCCAGAATGTTGGAATCGGTGGAATAGGCTTTCTCGGCCGACATTTTATAGCCGAACCCTGCCTGTGACATAAACTCGGACATCTCCTGACGGCCGCCCAGCTCATCAATGAAATCGGTATCCAGCCACGGCTTGTAAATCTTCAGTTCAGCATTGGTCAGCAGGCCGTAACGATAGAAACGCTCAATATCGTTGCCTTTATAGGTGCTGCCGTCACCCCAGATGTTCACACCGTCTTCTTTCATTGCAGCAACCAGCATCGTACCGGTAACTGCACGGCCCAGCGGCGTGGTGTTGAAATAGGTCACGCCCGCCGTCGTGTTGTGGAATGCGCCACACTGAATCGCAGCGATACCTTCAGCAACCAGTTGCTTACGGCAATCGATCAGGCGAGCATTTTCTGCGCCGTATTCCATAGCCCGACGTGGGATTTCCTCGTAGTCATCCTCGTCTGGCTGCCCCAGGTTCGCGGTATACGCATAAGGAACCGCACCTTTTTGACGCATCCAAAGCAGTGCAGCGCTGGTATCCAGACCACCCGAGAACGCAATACCAATACGCTGACCAACCGGAAGATGCTTGAGAATCGTTGTCATATATATATCCCTGCTCGAAAGATCTCTGGAGATAAGCTGAGTCGCCCACACCATTATGTTACGCCATACACTCATGAGCGCTCGGGCCCTGTGCACATCCTGCATTAAACGGGCCGGTCGATGACCAACATCGACACACTCACAAATGCATATTTATGCAAAATAAGTGAGTGATAATTTAAACATCTTTTTGGCGGGACAGGAAGAGAAGAGTCATACTTTCATGCAAAAAAATTCGTGGCCAATTCACGACCAAGTTAGCAAGTATAGCGCTATCTTCTCTTCAAGCTAAGCAGCAAAAATTGTTTACGAGACCCACTCGACATTAATAAAACATCGTTTCATTTTGTCGACATTTCTTTGCTATTCTCTTGCGGTTAACACCTTCCCTTGCATATTGCTGGAGATGCTATGTCTAAGAAAGTCGCCGTTCTGCTGGCTCCTGGGTTTGAAGAAGCAGAAGCGATTATGGTGATTGATGTACTGCACCGTATGAAGATAGAAGTCACCATGCTGTCATGCTATGACAGACTGGAGCTGCACAGTTATCACAATATTCGCATGTTTGCCGATGCGCTGCTGGAAAGAAATCAGGACACGCTGTTTGATGCCGTAGTCATTCCTGGTGGCCCACAGGGAACGGTAAATCTGGCCGCAAACCCGATGGTCGTCGAGTTTATCCGTCGCCACGACGACGCGGGAAAACTGATTTGCCCACTGTGCTCCGCAGCCGCCCGCGTGCTGGGTGGTAACAAACTGCTGAAAGGCCGCCGCTACGTTTGCTCCGGGAATTTATGGCAGGACGTGACCGATGGCGTTTATGTTGACGAGAAAGTCGTGGAAGACGGCAATCTGATCAGCGGCAAAGGGCTGGGAGTCACATTCGACTTTGCCTTTACCCTCGCCAGCCGTCTGACCGGTGACAAAGAAAACGCCAACTTCCAGGTTGAGCACATCGATTACGATTACTGGCGCGTGCCAGCGTAACCGTTCACCAACCTAATGATAAGGCGCGCACCCTCGCGCCTTCCTGCGTGACCTTCTTTTATGGATAGCCTTAATAACCTTCCCCATAACGCTCGCGGTACTCTTTCGGCGTGATGTCATACCCTTTCTTAAAGACGGCATAAAAATAGGGCAGCGAAGGGTAGCCGCACATCAACGAGATCTCACCAATCGAGAGCGAGGTCGATATCAGCAAGTTACGCGCCCGATCCAACTTCTCCTCATGAATCATGCCGTGAATGGTCTGGCCGACTTCGTCTTTGAAGCGTTTTTCCAGATTCGAGCGGGAAATCCCTACCGCATCCAGCACCTGCTCAACCTTAATCCCTTTGCAAGCGTGATAGCGGATAAAGTGCATCGCCTGAATAACGGCAGGATCGTGCACAGAGCGATAATCCGTTGAGCGACGTCCAACCACCCGAACCGGCGGCACTAAAATACGTTGCAGCGGCACATCGGCCTGATTCAACAGCAGTTGGTGCAGCAGTTTCGCTGCGCGATACCCCATTTGGCGCGTACCCTGCGCCACTGACGAGAGCGCAACGCGTGAAAGGTAGCGAATCAGATCTTCGTTATCGATCCCGATGACGCACAGCTTTTCCGGTACGGCAATATTCAGGTGTTCGCAGACCTGCAACAGATGGCGCGCGCGGGAATCCGTCACCGCAATAATCCCCGTCTGCGGTGGTAACCCCTGCACCCAATCAGCCAGCCGATTTTGCGCGTATTGCCAGTTATCCGGCGAGGTTTCCATTCCCTGATACACCACGCCCTGATACTTTTCTGCCGCAACCAACTGCCGGAAAGCGTGCTCCCGTTCCTGCGCCCAGCCCTTCCCACCCGATGCTGGCAGGCCATAAAAAGCAAAGCGGTTCAGCCCTTTCTCTTTGAGGTGCATAAACGCGCTTTCCACCAGTGCATAATTATCTGTCGCAATATAATGCACGGGCGGATAATCCTCGGGCTGATGGTAGGAACCGCCCACCCCCACCAGCGGAACATTCACATCCTGTAGCAGCCGTTTAATCTCACCATCGTCAAAATCGGCAATCACGCCGTCGCCCAGCCACTCTTTGATGTTATCAATGCGGCAGCGGAAATCCTCTTCAATGAAGATGTCCCAGTCACACTGGGAAGCCTGTAAATACTCGCCAACGCCTTCAACCACCTGACGGTCATACACTTTATTGGCGTTGAACAGCAGCGTGATGCGATAGCGTTTTTCAAACATGGCAGTTGGCGCTCATTAATCGCAAGTTCCTTGAATAAAGTCTTCTTCCTTGAATAGCACAGCGCCCCAAGAGGCCAAAATAATTTGCTGATTATTGCGAGCCGCCCCGTATTTCCTTCGCAGACTCGACGTCACATCATACGCGCCGCTTTGTTGCGGTATCCATCCACACTGCCAACAGCAGGATTCCGCCTTTTACGACGTATTGCCAGAACGTCGGCACATCGAGCATGCTCATCCCGTTATCCAGCGACGCCATGATAAATGCTCCCATCACCGCACCCGCGACGCTACCAATGCCGCCCGCCAGACTGGTGCCGCCAATCACACAGGCGGCAATCGCATCCAGCTCAGCAATGTTCCCGGCGGATGGCGACCCCGCCCCCAGTCGTGAACTGAGAATCAGCCCGGCAACTGCGACCATCAGGCCGTTGATCGCGAACACCGCCATTTTGGTGCGCTCGACATTCACGCCCGATAGGCGGGCAGCATCGATATTCCCGCCCACCGCATAAATGCGGCGGCCAAATGCGGTTCGCGTCGCCAGAAAAATGCCCCCCAACATCAACAGCGTCAGCACCAGAACCGGCGTTGGCACACCGCGATAGTCATTCAGCAGATAAATCGCGCCCAGCACCACCAGTGCCGTAAATGTCTGACGGCCAATATCGCCTGCGGGCGGATTTACCAGTAACCCTAATCGGGCGCGGCTACTGCGTCGACGCCACTGCCAGGCAATAAACACCATTAGTCCGATGGCACCGAACATAAAACCCATGCCGGAAGGCAGATAGCTTTGCCCAATCTGCGACATCGCCTCGCTGGTCGGGGAAACCGTGGTCCCGTTGGTGATGCCGATCAGAATGCCGCGAAAAGCCAGCATCCCCGCCAGCGTCACGATAAAAGAAGGGACTTTCCGGTAGGCGACCCACCAGCCATTCCACGCGCCCAGCAATAATCCCAGCGCGAGCGTCACAACGATGGTCAACGGCAAGGGCCAGCCAAACCAAACATCAAAAATCGCCGCCGCACCGCCCAATAGCCCCATCATCGAACCGACCGACAGATCGATTTCGGCGGAGATAATGACAAACACCATACCGACCGCCAGAATGCCGGTGATCGCCGTTTGCCTCAGCAGGTTAGAAAGATTACGCGCGCTGAGGTACGCCCCGTCGGTCATGTAGGTGAAAAAGAGCATGATGGCGATGATGGCGGCAATCATCACGTAGACCTGAAGATTGATGCTTTTCAACCGTTGCAGCATCGAAGCAGAGCCCGCGATATGTTGTTGTTCAGACTGCGATGTTTTCAGCACGATGTTCACTCCTCAATGCAGCTTCCATAACCTGTTCCTGGGTTAAATCACGATTGACCAAATCCGCTTTGATCCGCCCCTGATGCATCACCAAAACCCGATCGCTCAACCCCAGTACTTCGGGCAATTCAGAAGAAATGACAATGACGGCAATGTGCTGTTTTACCAGCGCATTAATGAGCTTATAAATTTCGTATTTAGCACCGATGTCGATGCCGCGTGTGGGTTCATCGAGAATCAGAATGCGGGGATTCAACAGCAGACATTTCGCCAGCACCGCTTTTTGCTGGTTGCCGCCGCTTAACCGGGCAATCGCCAGCTCTGGGCTGGAGGTTTTCACTTTCAGGTTCGCTAGCGACTGCCGGATGATGTCCTGCTCACGGGCATCATCCAGCATGGAAAACGACCCTGTGAATTGGTCGAGTGCCGCCAGCGTCATGTTCTGCGCCACACTCATCACCGGGACGATGCCGTCCTTCTTACGATCCTCCGGCACCATCGCAATGCCTTGTGCCATCGCCTGTTGGCAATTGCTGATGGTCACTGGCTTACCGTCAATAAAGAGGTCGCCCTGCCAATGACCGTGATAGGCACCAAACAGGCACTGCACCGTCTCCGTACGCCCTGATCCAACCAGCCCGGCAATGCCGAGAATTTCGCCTCGGTGTAGAGCAAATGAGACATCATCCACCCGACGAATATGGCGATTCACAGGGTGCCAGGCGGTCAGGTGTTCTACGCGCAGCACTTCTTCACCAATGACATGTGGTTCATTGGGATAAAGCTCCGTCAGTTCACGCCCCACCATCATGGCAATAATCTGGTCCTCGCTCAGCTCGGCAGCCGGACGCGTACCAATCGGCTTCCCGTCGCGAATCACACAAATCACATCGGAAATGGCTTTAACTTCGTTAAGCTTGTGCGAGATATAGATGCAGGCGATACCGTGATCGCGCAGATCCTGAATGATCTCCAGCAGGATTGCGGTCTCCCGCTCGGTCAATGAGGCCGTTGGCTCATCCAGCACCAGCAGACGCACCTGCTTGTTCAGCGCTTTGGCGATTTCCACCAGCTGCTGCTGACCTAATCCAAGCTCACCCACTTTGGTATTCGGGTCGACAGCCAGTTTGACCTGCTCCAGCATGCGCTGGCAGCGGAGATACATATTGTCGTAATCCATCACGCCAAAACGCGTCCACTCGTTGCCCAAAAAGAGGTTCTCCAGCACCGTCATCTCTTTCACTAGCGCCAGTTCCTGATGAATGATCGCGATGCCCTTTTGCTCCGTATCGCGAATATGGTTGGCGCGTAGCTCATCACCAGAGAACACGATCTGCCCGTCATAGCTGCCATACGGGTAAATACCACACAGCACCTTCATTAAGGTGGATTTCCCTGAGCCATTCTCGCCACACAGCGACAAGACCTGACCCGCGTCCAGCATCAGGCTAACGTTGTCTACGGCTTTCACCGCGCCAAACACCTTGGTGATGTTTTTCATTTCCAACAGATGCGGCATCATTGGCCTCCGTGATTCAGGTGTCTCAGGCCTCGCCTGCGACAGTGGCGAGCCACAACGCTATGTCGTGGCCCGTAAATTTCTTTCCTACATCCTGAAATCTATTGGCGGTGGAGTGCGTTAATACACATCCGCTTTTTTGTGGAAGCCATCGGCAATGACGGTGGAATCGATGTTGGATTTATCGACGGGAATCGGAGTCAGTAAGAAGGAAGGAATGTCTTTCAACCCATTATTTAATTTAGCGTTGGATTCCGGGGCTTTATCAGAACCGAGCGCCACGGCGATATCTGCGGCGTCTTTCGCCAGCTTGCTGATCGGCTTATAGACCGTCATGGTTTGCGTGCCTGCCACAATGCGTTTGATTGCTGCCAGATCGGCATCCTGACCAGAGATAGCCACTTTCCCTGCCAATCCCTGTGCGGCAAGCGCCTGAATCGCCCCGCCCGCCGTAGCATCGTTCGATGCCACAACCGCATCAATCTTATTACTGTTCGCCGTTAGCGCATTTTCCATAATTTTCAGCGCATTCTCTGGTAGCCAGGCATCAACCCACTGATCGCCGACCACTTTTATTTTCCCACTCTCGATCAACGGCGTGAGCACTTTCATTTGCCCCTGACGAAACAGCTTCGCATTATTATCGACCGGTGAGCCTCCCATTAAGAAATAGTTCCCGCCAGGCACCTTATCGACGAGATATTTCGCCTGTAGTTCTCCAACCTTCTCATTATCAAATGAAATATAAAAATCCACGTCCGCATTATTAATCATGCGGTCGTAAGCAAGCACTTTTATTCCCTCACGTTTTGCTTCCGCAATAACATTACCAAGTACCTGACCGTTATAAGGAATAATCACTAATACATCGACACCGCGATTAATCATGTTTTCTATTTGAGAAATTTGCGTCGCTTCATTGCCGTTTGCTGATTGAACAAAAACATCAGCACCCTGCTTTTTGGCTTGCTCAACAAAAAGATCGCGATCTTTCTGCCAGCGTTCGAGACGCAAGTCATCAATCGCCATACCTATTTTAACGTCCTTCGCGAATCCGGGCTGACAAGCTAAAGTGAATACGGCACAAGCTGAGAGTAAAAAATGGTTAACTTTCATCATAGCGTACCTTTTTTATTTAAGATGCAAGGCCTAAGGCTCCAATCGCCAGCAAAGTATTGTCGCTAAACATCCCTCCATCAATTACAGATTTTTATCCTCCAATTATGTTTTTTGGTTTAATTTCCGTTTTTTGATACGGGTCATATTTTATTGTCGAGTCACATTTTCATTTTGTTACCTATTGCGAAGCGTATTCAGAGTAAAAGCACCTTATTTTTGCGACGCAGCGCACATTTAATAATTCTCTGAATTTCAGTGTGAAATAACGTAATTGAGGAAACCTTCATCCACTCCGAAAATTAATCCCATTCCCGTCTCTTCCGTCTGGGTGGTTTCTAAGGAGTTAACGATGCAAGCCTATTTTGAACAGATCGAAAAAGTCCGTTATGAAGGTAGCCAAAGCAACAATTTCTTCGCCTTTCGTCACTACAACCCCGATCAGGAAATACTCGGTAAACGTATGGCGGACCACTTGCGTTTTGCCGTCGCGTATTGGCACACGTTCTGCTGGAACGGCGCGGATATGTTCGGCGTCGGCTCTTTTGCCAGACCGTGGCAGCAGTCAGGCGACGCGCTGGAGCTGGCGAAGCGCAAGGCGGATATCGCATTCGAATTCTTTCAAAAGCTCAGCGTGCCTTACTACTGCTTTCATGACGTCGATGTTGCGCCGGAAGGGAACTCACTGAAAGAGTATCTGCATAACTTTGCGGTCATTACCGATTTACTGGCGGAAAAACAACAGGATAGCGGTGTGAAGCTGCTGTGGGGCACCGCCAACTGCTTCACCCATCCCCGCTACGGCGCAGGCGCGGCGACCAACCCTGACCCAGACGTCTTTGCCTGGGCCGCCACGCAGGTGTTCACCGCCATGAACGCGACCCAAAAACTGGGTGGTGAAAACTATGTGCTGTGGGGCGGGCGTGAGGGATATGAAACCCTGCTCAATACCGACCTGCGTCAGGAACGTGAACAGATCGGTCGCTTCATGCAGATGGTCGTCGAGCATAAACACAAAATCGGCTTTCGGGGCACACTGCTCATCGAACCGAAGCCGCAGGAACCAACCAAACATCAATACGATTATGATGTCGCCACCGTTTATGGCTTCCTGAAGCAGTTTGGGCTGGAAAAAGAGATTAAAGTCAACGTGGAAGCCAACCACGCTACGCTGGCAGGCCATTCCTTCCATCATGAAATCGCCACCGCTGTCGCGCTGGGCATTTTCGGATCTGTCGATGCGAACCGTGGCGATCCGCAGCTCGGCTGGGACACCGATCAGTTCCCTAACAGCGTGGAAGAGAACGCGCTGATCATGTACGAAATTCTCAAAGCGGGTGGCTTCACAACGGGTGGCCTGAACTTTGATGCCAAAGTCCGCCGCCAGAGTACCGATCGCTATGACCTTTTCCATGCGCATATCGGCGCGATGGATACGATGGCACTCGCGCTCAAGGCTGCCGCCAGAATGGTTGAAGATGATAAGCTCAATCAACTAGTCGCTAAACGCTATACGGGCTGGAACGGGGAACTGGGTCAGCAAATCCTGCAAGGTAAGGCCTCGCTGGAATCGCTCGCCCGCTATGCGGAAAGCCATCAACTGGCACCGCAGCACCAGAGTGGCCAGCAGGAATTGCTAGAAAATCTGGTCAACCGCCACCTATACCCTAAATAATTCGAGTTTCAGGAAGGCGGCAAGAGAGGGAATCCCGATGAGCTTACTCAGGTAAGTGATTCGGGTGACTGAACGCAGCCAACGCACATGCAACTTGAAGTATGACGGGTAATTTGGCTAAAACGGGACGCTCACTACGCCACACCTCCTGCGACAGACTAACCCCTGTCGCAGGAGCTTATCAGGAGCCACTATGTATATCGGTATTGATCTGGGTACTTCCGGTGTGAAAGCCATCCTGCTGGATGAAGCAGGCAAGGTGGTTGCCAGCCATAGCGCCGCGCTGAGCATTTCCCGTCCGCATCCGCTCTGGTCGGAGCAAGCACCTGAAGACTGGTGGCAGGCAACCGATCAGGCATTACACGGGTTGGCTGCAGCACATAGCCTTCGTGCCGTGAAAGCGTTGGGGTTGACCGGGCAAATGCACGGGGCGACCTTGCTGGATGCACGCCAGAATGTGCTGCGCCCCGCGATTCTCTGGAATGACGGACGCAGCGCAGCCCAATGCCGAACGCTGGAACAACAGGTACCAACATCGCGTCAGATTACCGGTAACCTGATGATGCCGGGCTTTACCGCGCCCAAGCTAAAATGGATGCAAGAAAACGAAAGCGAGATCTTCCGCCAAATCGATAAAGTTCTGCTGCCGAAGGACTATCTCCGCTGGCGTCTGACAGGGGAATTTGCCAGCGATATGTCCGATGCGGCAGGAACGCTTTGGCTAGACGTTGCCAAACGAGACTGGAGCGATACCCTACTGGAAGCCTGTTCGTTGAGCCGCAAGCATATGCCCACGCTGTATGAAGGCAGCCAGATTACCGGCTATCTGCGAGCTGACATCGCCAGCCGCTGGGGCATGGATCCCGTCCCCGTTATTGCTGGCGGTGGGGATAACGCAGCAGGCGCGATTGGCGTCGGGCTGTATCAAACGGGTCAAGCGATGCTGTCTCTCGGCACATCCGGCGTTTACTTCGCCGTCAGCGATGGCTTTCTCAGCAATCCGCAGCATGCCGTCCACAGTTTCTGCCACGCGCTGCCGAATACCTGGCACCTGATGTCCGTGATGTTAAGCGCCGCATCCTGCCTCGACTGGGTCGCCCGTCTGACGCACGCGGAGAGCGTTCCCGCGCTGCTACAGAAAATCGCCTCGACACCAGCCGATGACACGATAACGCCAGTGTGGTTCTTGCCTTATCTTTCCGGCGAACGCACGCCGCACAACAATCCCGATGCCAAAGGCGCATTCTGGGGGCTCACCCACCAACACGGACGCCGGGAACTGGCAAAAGCGGTATTGGAAGGTGTGGGATTCGCGCTTGCCGACGGCATGGATGCACTGCATATGACGGGGCTCAAGCCCGATAGTATTACGCTGATTGGCGGCGGCGCACGTAGCGCCTACTGGCGGAAAATGCTGGCGGATATCAGCGGTCAAACACTGGAATACTGCACGGGAGGGGATGTCGGCCCTGCGCTGGGTGCCGCACGTCTGGCGCAAATCGCCATGCATCCGCATACGCCACTGGCAGAACTCCTGCCGCCGCTACCGCTGGAACAGATTCATCACCCCGATCCCCAGCGTCACGCCGACTATGCCGAGCGGAGGCGTACATTTACGGCACTCTACCAGCAGCTTAGTCCGCTGATGTAGCACCCGTTCGTCCGGTACGCCGGATGAATCGTCAACTCACCCAACGTCGCACATCGATTTTCTGTAGCGCCATCGAAAGCAGCAGGCTGGCCCCCAGCGCGATGGCGAAGACAGAGAAGATGTCGAGAACCGGGTGGGATGGCAGCATCACATCATGCGTACGCAGATAGTGAATGATCAACGCGTGGAAACCGTAAATCGCCAGCGAGTGGCGCGAAATGGTGGCGAAGCCCGGTAAAATCCGCTGGCTACCGTAGTGCTTAAACACCACCAGAAGACTAACCGCAGCCAGAAACACCAGCGGGCCACAGTAGATATAAAATGTCTGGGTGAACGTATCGTTCAGTAGTGTGTGGTGCTTCGTTCCCATTGCAATCAACGCGACACACGCAATGAAGAAGGGGATGGCGGCTAGCACGACTTTCTTTGGTACTTCCAGCATGCCCAGCGCACGCCCCAGCGCGGCGTACAGCACATAGTAAAACGTATCGCCGTAAATATAGAGATTCACGGGCAGTAATTTAAATCCTTCAAATTCCACTCGTCCCGTATTGGGGTTAGCGACAACGGCCAGCAAGATAATCAAGACGGCTAAATATTTACCCGATACCGGCTTGATAGTAATAAGTGGAGAGAGTAGATAAATCACGATAATCGCGTAGAAAAACCATAAGTGATAAAAGATCGGTTTTTGCAGCGCATGATGCAATGAATTCAGGCCATTAATCGGCGTGAGCGTCGCAATATAGATCAGCGCGACCGTACTGTAGAAAAGCAGACATAAACCGATACGCAGAAAATGTTTTTTCCCCGCACTACGCTCACCAAAAAATAAGTAGCCTGAGATCATGAAAAACAGCGGAACGCAGACGCGCGAGGCAGAATTCAGAATATTCGCCACATCCCAGTGCCCGTCGCCCGGCGTGCCACCCGCCGTAATATAGTACGTTGTGCTATGAATCAGAACGACCATCATGCAGGCCAACGCCCGCAGGTTATCAATCCAGCCGATCTTATCCGTCATACACAACCTCTTGAAAGCAAAGCGCTATTCAAAACAGCGTAGCCGTTGTTAAGCGCTGGCACAATCGATTATTAACAACCAGCAACTATCAATGATCAGCTATCAACAATCGGGTAAATCTGAGTGATAAGGACGGATTCCTACGGGAACCCACATGAATTTAAACGATACGCGCTCACCCCGATGGCAAGCGCGCAGGGATCTTACAAAGTAAGGTGCTAGAACAGCCCCATCGGCTTATCAGAGTAGCTCACCAACAGGCATTTAGTTTGCTGATAATGTTCCAGCATCATTTTATGGTTTTCACGCCCGATACCAGACTGCTTATAACCCCCAAATGCCGCATGCGCCGGATAGGCATGATAACAGTTGGTCCAAACGCGCCCGGCCTGAATACCGCGCCCCATCCGGTAAGCGATATTACCGTTACGGCTCCACACGCCAGCCCCCAGACCGTATTCCGTATCGTTGGCGATCTCCAGTGCGTCATCCATCGTTTTGAAGGTCGTGACCGCCAGCACCGGTCCAAAAATTTCCTCCTGGAAGACGCGCATACTGTTTTTACCGAACAAGATCGTCGGCTCCAGATAGTATCCTTCCGCCAGCCCACTCGGCATTGCCTTGCGCTGACCGCCCGTGAGCACACGTGCGCCCTCTTTCTTACCGATATCAATATAGTTAAGGATGGTGTCAAGCTGACCTGCGGATACCTGCGCGCCCATCATGGTTTTGCTATCCAGCGGGTTACCGATGCGGATAGCCTCAACGCGCTTGATTGCCCGCTCCATAAAGCGATCGTAGATAGATTCCTGCACCAGCGCGCGGCTCGGACAGGTACAGACCTCGCCCTGATTGAAGGCAAACAGCGTGAAGCCTTCAAGCACTTTGTCAAAGAAGCTGTCTTCCTTGTCCATCACATCGGCAAAGAAGATGTTCGGCGATTTACCGCCCAGCTCCAGCGTTACCGGCGTCACGTTCTGCGCCGCATAGCTCATGATCTGCTGGCCTACCTCGGTCGACCCGGTGAATGCCACTTTCGCAACGCGTTTCGACGTCGCCAGATATTCACCAATTTCGCTGCCCGACCCATTAACGACATTAATAACGCCTGGCGGCAGCAGATCCTGAATCAGTTCCATCAAAATCAACACCGACATCGGCGTCAGTTTGGCGGGTTTCAGCACAATACAGTTACCGGCAGCCAGCGCGGGCGCCATCTTCCAACAGGCCATTAGCAGCGGGAAATTCCAGGGAATAATTTGCCCGACAACGCCGAGAGGCTCATGAAAATGATAAGCCACGGTATCGCCGTCAATTTCGCTAATCCCCCCTTCCTGCGCGCGAATACAGGCCGCGAAATAGCGGAAGTGGTCAATCGCCAGCGGCACATCCGCCCCGCTGGTTTCGCGTATCGGTTTACCATTATCCCAGGTTTCCATCTGCGCCAGTAGCTCAAGATTCTGCTCCATCCGGTCGGCGATTCGGTTAAGCACCAACGCGCGATCCTGAACCGACAGGCCACCCCATTCCGCTTTTGCCTTGTGAGCGGCATCCAGCGCGTGGTCAATATCTCGCGTTGACGAACTGGCCACTTCACACAGCGCTTGACCCGTTACTGGCGTCAAATTGACAAAATACTGACCAGCATCAGGTGGAACCCAGGCTCCGCCGATAAAATTGTCATAGCGTTTTTTCAGATTGAGAGAGCCGTATTCGCCAGACGCGGATCGGCCTTCGAGATTATCGTGCGCCATTTCAGTCTCCTTTTCATTTCCGGGTGAGCGGCCATGCCGCAGTGAAAAAAGAGGCAAACAGTAAACAGTTAAATTAAGCCTATACGGGGTATGGGGTTAGCGACAGGATTCGGCCAGAGAAGAAGGCAACTCTTCGAGTTGACGCACAGTTTCTTACGAGAAAAAGTCGCATCCCTTCAGGCGCGGTGAAATAATACTTTTAATTTCCAGGGTTACTAACATGCAGGTATTTCAGGTGGAAGGGGTTCATTTACCAGCGGATGCCGCCCTTGAAGGCGCAACGCAACATTCAGTCTATCATCCCGATTCGCTGCTGCGGCCACAGTCTGACTGGCTGGCGGAAGAGGTGCCCGTTGCGTTGGTGTATAACGGCATATCGCATGTCGTTATGATGGCCTCACCGAAGGAACTGGAAGAGTTCGCTCTCGGGTTTTCCTTATCTGAAGGCATTATTCAATCACCGGCTGATATCTACGGCATTGATGTACAGGCTGCCTGTAATGGCATCGAAGTACAAATTGAGCTTTCGAGCCGACGCTTCGCGGGGCTAAAAGAACGCCGCCGGGCGATGGATGGTCGCACAGGCTGCGGCGTATGTGGCGTAGAGCAGCTCGCGGAAATCGGCAAACCGCTCGCCCCTCTACCCTTCACACAGACATTTTCCCTTAGCAAACTTGAAAACGCGCTGGTGCGGCTGCGCGATGTGCAGAAGATCGGCCAAGTGACGGGCTGTACTCACGCCGCAAGCTGGGTCGCGCCAGACGGCACGCTGTCCGGGGGAAGCGAAGACGTCGGCCGCCATGTCGCGCTGGATAAACTGCTGGGTACCCGAGCGAAACAGGGGTGGCAGCAAGGCGCAGCGCTGGTTTCCAGCCGAGCCAGCTATGAGATGGTCCAAAAATCCGCCATGTGCGGCGTGGAAATCCTGTTTGCTGTCTCAGCGGCGACCTCGCTGGCTGTGGAGGTCGCACAGCGCTGCAACCTGACGCTGGTCGGTTTTTGTCGGCCGGGGCATGCGACTATCTACACACATCCGCAGCGTCTGAGCGCGTAAGAAACACCGCTAGAGTCACGGCGTTTTGCAGGCGATGGGCATAGATTAATTTGTTTTTACATAGTGCAATAATGACATAAGCGTTTGTTATCATGAAGTAAAGCAATCTGATTCATACCACCCATTCGAGAATAATCATTTTCAATATCATTTAATTAACTATAATGAAGGTATTGCTTACGCGGCACTAACAACACAGCGCCGTAACATTTTTTTTACCATGGAGATGCTAAACATGAGTTATTCACTGCCATCGCTGCCTTATGCTTATGACGCACTGGAACCGCATTTCGACAAAGAAACAATGGAAATTCACCATTCCAAACACCATCAGGCTTATGTCAATAATGCTAACGCCGCGCTGGAATCTCTGCCTGAACTGGCTAAATTGTCTGCTGAAGAGCTGATCGCTCAACTGGATAAAGTTCCTGCGGAGAAAAGAACGGCACTGCGTAACAACGCGGGTGGTCACGTTAACCACAGCCTGTTCTGGAAAGGCCTGAAAGTCGGCACGACGCTGACTGGCGATCTGAAAGCCGCCATCGAGCGTGATTTCGGTAGCGTTGATGCGTTTAAAGAGAAATTTGAGCAAGCAGCAGCAACCCGCTTTGGTTCTGGCTGGGCGTGGCTGGTACTGAAAGACGACGGCAAACTGGCCGTAGTGTCTACTGCAAACCAAGACAGCCCGCTGATGGGTGAAGCTGTTTCTGGTGCGTCTGGCTACCCAATCGTCGGTCTGGACGTATGGGAACACGCTTACTACCTGAAATATCAGAACCTTCGTCCAGCTTATGCTAAAGCGTTCTGGAACGTGTTGAACTGGGACGAAGCCGCTGCCCGTTTCGCTAGCGCAAAAAAATAAAACCGCTGAGTGCCTGATACCATCAGGCCTCTTCTGCGTTTGAATATAAACTGGAATAACAGTCTGTTATTCCAGTTTTTTATTATCCCTCTCTGGACGACGAGCCGCATGTACGCTGGCTATCCTCGCTCATTGGCTCATAAAGTTTCAGAGTAAAGTGCCGATATCTATTGCGGGTTTTTATCATGTTGTTTTGCAGGGATAAGCTCGGTAAGCGGTAATCCGGGATGCTAACACCGCTAATCAAGTGTGCATCAGGATAGTGAATTCGACTCAATACGATATAGTGGTGGGATGTGATGGCTATGAATTTCGATAATCTAAAAGTCGGTAAAAAATTAGGATTGGGTTTTTTCCTGATTCTGCTGATGACCATGGTGATTGCCGGCGCGGGCATTATGCATATTGGCTCGCTGAAAGACAGTATTAATAAAGTTAACTTAAGCAACGATATTAATGATGAAATTAACCAAGCTAAATATTACCGTGCATTATACGGCACCACCTATAATCCTGATGATATAAAAAAGAACGTTGAGCACATTGCCAATGTGAGTAAACTCGCTGAAAAAGCAAAAGAATTTCACTGGCCAGAGAGTGATGCCAAGAAAATAGCCAGCATCCCGGCATTAATTACCAGCTATCAGGAAAAACAAAGTAATTATATTAATGCAGTGGGAAAAAAGGATGCCGTCAGAAAAAGTTGGAATATCTCGACAACAGAAAAACCGCTAGAACAGCTCAACGATCAATTAAAGACGGACAACAACAGCACTACTCTTCAATTATTACTTTCTGACCTGAACCAAAAACTGATTGCCGTCCGCTACCACGTTCGTGGGTTATTACTGTCTACCAATAAAGAATCCGAAGAAAAGCTGACGGATGCCATCAACGCAGCACAAACATCATTGACCTTCCTGTATCAAAGCCTGTCTGCCGAACAGCGTGAAACGCTGTCTCCCGTTCTGGCAATAATGAACAATTATGAAGAACAGGTTCTGGCCTATATGCCGGCCTATGAGGAGGAAATGGCGCAGGCTGGGCAAATGCAGGTTGTCGCCGGACAGTTAAACGACGTAGTTAAATCCCTGCTCAGCGATCAGTTGGCGGCATCGCAGGAAGACATTCGCAATGCCACGCTGCAAATGAGTATCGCCGCGCTGATTACGCTACTGCTTGGTCTGCTGATTTCCTGGTTCATTTCACGCCAAATCACCACACCGCTTGGCAACACATTGAATATGGCTGAGAAAATCGCGACAGGCGATCTCACCATGTCCATCAACACGACGCGTAAGGATGAGCTGGGTCAGTTGATGAGTGCGATGTCGAAAATGAATGACAACCTGCACAATATGATCGATGACATTCGCGTCGGCGTCAGCCAGATTTCTAACGCGTCCAGCGAGATCGTCGCGGGTAACACCGACCTGTCATCACGTACCGAACAGCAGGCCGCTGCCGTTGAGCAAACCGCCGCCAGCATGGAGCAACTCACTGCGACGGTTAAGCAAAACGCGGATAACGCACACCACGCGAACAAGCTGGCAATCAGCGCATCTCAAACCGCAAAACAAGGCGGTGAGCAAGTGAATAACGTGGTGCAAACCATGACGGCGATTGAGAACAGTTCTAAGCGTATCGCGGAAATCACGTCCGTCATCAACAGCATCGCCTTCCAGACCAACATTCTGGCATTGAACGCCGCGGTGGAAGCTGCCCGCGCTGGTGAACAAGGCCGCGGCTTTGCCGTGGTTGCCAGCGAAGTCCGTAGCCTTGCCCAGCGCAGTTCTCAGGCCGCGAAGGAAATCGAAGGCCTGATCTCTGAATCGGTTACTCAGGTATCACGCGGAGCGACGCTGGTTGGCAACGCCGGTAAAACGATGAATGATATCGTCACCTCTATCACGCAGGTGCATGATATCATGGGTGAAATTGCCACCGCATCGGATGAGCAAAGCCGCGGAATCAGCCAGGTTAGCCAGGCGATTGTTGAGATGGACAGCACCACGCAGCAGAACGCCGCACTGGTTGAACAATCCTCTGCCGCTGCCGACTCACTGGAAGAACAGGCAAGACTGCTGAAGCAGGCGGTTTCCGTCTTCCGTCTGGCAAACGCACAGCATGATGACACCCCAGCGGGTATCGCGTTTGCCGACCAAACGCATCGTCTGCACGCACCGCGCTAATATCAACAACCGTACCAAAAACGACAAAGCCCCTGTTAAACAGGGGCTTCATCAACGAATCCATCACCAGCATCGGTCTGCGCAGAGAAGAAACCTCAGAACGGTTTCGACGCGAAGCCTGTCATCTCTTTTAAACCCATCTCGCGCCCCAGTGCCGTCATCGGGTGCACCACCACCAAACCGCGAACGCTTTTCTTCAACGTCCCCATATCAGCTTGCTCTTTTTTAGTAATCGCACGTTTGAAAGGCAGATTCGCCAGTTTCTGTGCTTCTTTGCTGAGCTTCTGTTCTCTCACGTTACGCAGGCGCTCGATTTCAGCCGTTAGCTTCTCGCAGGCCTCCAGATTGAGGGCGATTGCTTCAGCATCACCTTGTTCCAGCAGCGTGGTCTGCTTACGCGTCAGCTTATCCAGTTGGTCGCTAAGGCGCTTGATCTCTGCTTTTTCCTGCTCTTTCATAAAAGATAACCTATATAACGGGAGAATAATGCGGGGCACAGCATACACTATACGCTAAATAATTCGAGTTGCGTGAAGGCGGGAACCGCATGACATGACGCAGTGACGTAATATAGCGGAATGGGATTAAAACGCCTTTTTCAGACTGATTTGCGCAATCAATGTGGTCAGGGATAGCACCAGCGTGGAGCGCACCATCTGCTGATAACGCTGCTGTTGCATACTCACCAAAAGCGGTTCGGCGGCGTCTGCCCCCGGCGGCAAAGCGGGTTCTGTAGGCAACGCCGCAACGCAGTGCAGCTCGCCGATAGGCCCCAGAATTTCATCATCGGTAAAACGGTAATGTCGATCGTCGTGTGCTAGCTCTTCGCCCAGCGCCATTAACAGTTCCGCATCTTCGTACTCTTTACGGCTGATCATTCCCAGGCCATAAATCAGTTTCAGGCGCACGGAAAGGTCGCCCAGCGGGCCCGTTCCCGTCATCAGGGGTTCAACGGCATATTTCACCGCATAGTCATCTTTACGGAACACCTGCAACATCAGGATACTGACCGCTTCAGCTAACAGCTCGACGGCGCAGAGCATAAAGTCGCGCACGGTCTTCCCTGAGTTCAGCGCTTCCAGAACCCGGTTTTCAAACGCCTGTGTTTCTTCCATCGTCACTTCTCGACCCTTTTACCCCGCCCACAGCATCCCCCATCTCGGCAGCATGCTTACCGGCAGGTGTGGCGACATCCTATCCCCGACGTCGCCCGTATACCTTACACCGTGTCGAAAAGACCACACCTGCCTGATGACGAGACACGCCGATTACTGCATGGCGTTATACACATTCACTGCTTGCGCGACAACCTCGCTGTCAGCATCCAGACCAGAAATCTGCACCAGCGCCGCCTGCGGCCCCTGAGTACGGATTAACTCGGCCAGTTCCAGCGCCTGCGGATCCTGTTCACTGCGATAATGCATCGCGGCAGCAATGCCGGTAATCAGGTTGTCATGCGGAAAATGGTATTCCAGCGTACCGAGCAGCGGCTTGATCAAACGGTCGCCTGTACTCAGCTTGCGCAGCGGCTGACGGCCAACGCGCTCTACGTCATCGTGCAGATGCGGGTTTTCAAAGCGGCTGAGAATCTTGTTGATATAGGCCGCGTGTTTCTCCGCATCAAAACCGTAGCGTTTGATGAGCACCGCGCCGCTCTCTTCCATTGCACCTTTGACCACGGCTCTGACTTTCGGGTCGAGAATCGCATCGCGGATCGTCTGATGACGCGCCTGCTGGCCGAGGTAGGCCGTAATCGCATGGCCAGTATTCAGCGTAAAGAGCTTACGCTCGACAAATGCCATCAGGTTGTCGGTCAGTTCCATGCCGGGAATCGCTGGCGGCTCACCGCAGAACTGGGTTTTATCGACAATCCATTCGCTGAAGGTTTCTACCGTCACCGCCAGCACATCGTCACTGCCGGCTTCGGAAGGAGGAACGATGCGATCCACGGCGGAATCCACGAATCCCACATGCTCAACCACCCATTCCTGATGGCCTTCCGGCAGCAGTTTCAACACATGCTGTTTTAACTGGCTGGTGCCACGCACCATATTTTCACAGGCAATAATGTTCAACGGCCGGGTATTGCCGTCGTTATGACGCTTAACCAGCCCCTGAGCGATAGTTCCGGCGATTTTTTCCAGAATCTGCGGCCCCACAGCGGTCGTCACCAGATCGGCCACGGCAATCAGCGCGACGGCATCCTGACTACCGCTGTGAACGGCGCTCACGTTGCTCACGGTATCAACCTGCGTGTTATCGCCGACAATCCGCACCGTATAGCTTGTACGGCTGTTCAGGGCATCCAACAGCGGCTGATTGACATCAGCGAATGTCAGTTCGACGTTGGCATCGGCCAACAATTTCCCAATAAACCCACGGCCAATATTACCCGCACCAAAGTGTAATGCTTTCATGAGACATAACCTTAAAAAAACATAAAAAGAGGCCGCCCGCAGGCGGCCCTAGCCATATTAATTAGGCACTCTTTTTACCGGAGAGTAAGTCGAGTACTTCCTGAACATCTTGGGTCTGTGCCAGACGTTCAATGACGGCATCATCATCCAGCGCGTTGGTCAGACTGGTGATGACCTGAATATGTTCGTTGTTGCGCGCGGCAATACCGATAACCAGACGCGCAACCTCATCTTCTTCATCGCCAAAGCGAACGCCTTCAGGATATTGGCAGAAAACCACACCCGTTTTCAGCACGCGATCTTTCGCTTCAATCGTACCGTGCGGCACGGCAATCGATTCGCCCAAATAGGTGGAGGTCAGCTTTTCACGTTCCAGCATCGCTTCAACATACGCAGGCTCGACATAGCCGCCTTTCACCAGTTGCTCACCGGCGAAACGGATTGCCTGCTCTTTGTCTGTCGCACGCTGATTCAGGAACACATTACCTGCACCCAGTTGGAACAGGTTAGTCTGTGTGTCGGCGACAGCAGGTGCTGGCGTCGCGACAGCTTCAGACTTCACGGCACCCTGTGCTGCGGTAAGACGCGCCACCAGATCGCTATACAGACCGCTATCAAGGAAGTTGGTCAGCGAAATGTGCTGTGCCTGCGGCGCATGACGCATCGCACGTTCGGTCAGATCGCGGTGCGTAATCACCAGATCGACATCGTCCGGCAGACTATTGATCGCGCTGTTAGTCACCGAAATGTTGGCCAGCCCGGCATCCTGAACTTTCTTGCGCAGCACACCAGCACCCATCGCGCTGGAACCCATACCGGCGTCACACGCTACGATGATTTTACGCACGGTGCTCATATCGCCGCTGATACCCGCGTTAGTCGCCGTACCTTTAGAAGAGGCTTTCATTTCCTGCATGCGGCGCGTTGCGTCACTCAGGTCTTCTTCTTTTTGCTTGGTGCTTTTCAGCAGAATCGCCGACACGATGAAGGACACGGCGAAAGCCGCTGCAATAGCTGCGAGGTTAGCGAAGTAAGCGCCTTTTGGCGTCATCGCCAGCACCGCCAGAATGGAGCCTGGAGACGCAGGAGAAACCAAACCGCCGCCCAGCACGCTCAGCGTAAACACGCCGGTCATCCCGCCCAGAATCACCGCAATAATCAGACGCGGATTCATCAGCACATAAGGGAAGTAGATTTCGTGAATCCCGCCCAGGAAGTGGATAATCGCCGCACCCGGTGCTGATTCTTTCGCGTTACCACGACCGAAGAACATGTACGCCATCAGCACGCCCATACCCGGGCCTGGGTTCGCTTCGATCAGGAAGAAAATAGATTTTCCCGTTTCCGTCGCCTGCTGAATGCCCAGCGGTGAGAAGATACCGTGGTTAATGGCGTTGTTCAGGAACAGAATTTTCGCCGGTTCAACGAAGATAGACGTAAACGGCAGCAGGTTGTTCTGCACCATCAGGTTAACGCCGGAAGCCAGCACCTGAGAGAAGACTTCAACCAGCGGACCAATTGCCAAAAACGACAGGATTGCCAACAACATACCGATGATACCGGCAGAGAAGTTGTTGACCAGCATTTCAAAGCCGCTCTTGATTTTACCGTCGACCATGCGGTCAAAACGCTTGATCGTCCAGCCGCCCAACGGGCCCACAATCATGGCGCCGAGGAACATCGGGATATCGGTCCCGACGATCACACCCATCGTCGTAATCGCACCCACCACACCACCACGCTCACCGAATACCAGACGTCCGCCGGTATAACCAATCAGCAATGGCAGTAAATAGGTAATCATCGGACCGACGAGCTTCGCCAATGTTGCATTGGGGAACCAGCCAGTAGGGATAAACAGCGCGGTAATAATACCCCAGGCGATAAATGCGCCAATGTTGGGCATCACCATATTACTGAGGAAGCGACCAAAGTTTTGCACCTTGATCTTAATATCTGGTGAAAGCATAAAAACACACCCCTATTGAAACGCGCTGACAATAAGAGCGCGTGGTAATTATCGTGAGACGGCGTGGCAATAAAAACACCGATTACCACAAGAAGGCTTCCGTCATTATTACTGTATGCAGCGCGGACTCTAACACGCTGTTTTCATACCGCAACTCCATGGCGGTAACGTGACAAAAATCACACAACCCCCCTACATCAACGATACAAATAGGTGATTTACTTCACAAAAAACCGTTAAAAATGAAAAACTAAACAGATTTTTAGACAAACACCGCGCCTTATATGTGATTTGAATCACATTTTACAGGTCTGTATTTGTTTTATTTATGTGATGTTAATCACAATTTATTTTCACCCTCTCACCAGCCACACGCATCTTATCCAGAATGCCTCTCTGCCATATCGCATCGTTAAAGCGTCAGGGCACGACGCAGTTAGGGATAGTTCACGCCAGTTATTCCTCTAAGCGCATTCATTAAATTCTGCTGCTGTAGAGGTAACGCTGCCACCATGCTGTTATATTGCGCCACCTGTTGCGGCGTACGGAATTGCACAGACGCGCCATTAAACACCGCCTGATCGCCCTGAGCCTGAAGGAAATCGCCGATCTGGATCAGGCTCTGTGCGAAGGCAATCGCATTCGGAATGGCGGGTAGCAGCGCATTGGTGGGCTGTATTACCGTACGTGCATACAACCGCTCATAGGGTATTTGCACTTCTTCGGGCTGTTTTAGCAGCCGATGGGCGTTGTCCGCCTGCACTTTCGCCGCCTGCACATGCTGGCTCAACAGGTTCATTGCCCCGATGGATTGGCGAAGATCATCACGCTGCGTCAGATAGTCTTTAGGAACACGAATACGGGAAATTTGCCCCAGCATCGGTGTTAAACTGCCAGACATCGCCTGATTAAACTGCTGAGAAAAGGTGGTTAAGATCTCGTAATCGTTAGTGAAATTGCCAAAATTCTTCTTCTGCTCTTCCGTCAACGTCGGCAATTTCCCATCCTGCTGCGACTGCACGCTTTGCAGAAACGCAACGAATGCCTTCCGCTGATCGGCTTCGCTGTCACCACAGGCAGCCAGCTGCAATGCCGCCAGAATAACCAGAACTGGCAGCAGCCAGCGTGAACGGTACGTCATCAGCCTTCTCATTCCCTACTCCTGTTATGCTTACTGCCCCGCCAGTCCTGCTTTACTCAGACAAAAACACGCTGACGACGGATTTTCCATGACAAGTTTTTCTACGACATAAGCATAGTCGAATCAGGCTGGCTGTGCAGAAAAAGGCCAGGTCTGACAACGAATACCGATTGTTTAAGCATCGAGATACACGGGGCGACCATAGGATTTTACCAACGGAGTCGTCAGTCGGTACGGATCGAAATCGCGGGGTGAAGCGGGACGTTTTGCGGCGCGGAAAAAAATAACCCCCGAACGGACAAACCGACTCGGGGGTGGGGATGACGTAACGCGATTGTCGTTATTGCAGGACGGAAATATCCGCAACCTGCAAGAACAGCTCACGCAGTTGGCTCAGCAGCGTCAGGCGGTTCACTCGAACCTGCTCATCTTCCGCCATGACCATCACCTGATCGAAAAACGCATCGACAGGCTCACGCAGTGAGGCCAGCTCAACCAGCGCTTCCTGATAACGACCTTCAGCGAATAGCGGCGTCAGTTTGTCGCGCAGCACAACAAGGTGCGTTGCCAGCGTAATTTCCGCCGCGTCTTTCAGTACGGCAGCGTTGACGCTCTCGTTCAGCGTATCGGTAGACTTCGCCAGAATGTTGGAAACGCGTTTGTTAGCCGCTGCCAGCGCCGCGGCGGCATCCAGCGAACGGAAGTGGCTGACGGCTTTCACGCGGGCATCGAAATCAGCCGGACGGGTAGGACGACGCGCCAATACTGCCTGAATGGTATCCACGCTGTGGCCTTCTTCCTGATACCAGGCACGGAAACGACCGAGCATAAACTCAATCACGTCATCCACAACCTTGGCATTAGACAGCTTATCGCCATACAAACGCACCGCTTCTTCGGTCAGCGTCTGCAAATCCAGCGGCAGACGTTTTTCGACGATGATGCGCAGCACACCGAGGGCGGCACGACGCAGTGCAAACGGGTCTTTGTCGCCTTTAGGATGTTGGCCGATGCCAAAAATCCCTGCCAGCGAATCCATTTTGTCGGCAATCGCCAGCGCACAGGCCACCGCAGAAGACGGCAGTTCGTCACCCGCAAAGCGCGGCTGATACTGCTCATTCAACGCCACAGCAACATCTTCCGCTTCGCCATCATGACGCGCATAGTGCATCCCCATCACGCCCTGCGTGTCGGTGAATTCGAACACCATGTTGGTCATCAGGTCACACTTGGACAGCAGACCCGCTCGCGTCGCGTGATTCACATCAGCGCCAATCTGACCAGCAACCCAGCCAGCCAGTGCCTGAATACGGTCAGTTTTGTCGCGCAATGAACCTAACTGCTGCTGGAACAAGACGGTTTCCAGACGCGGCAGGTGATCTTCCAAACGCTTCTTACGGTCGGTATTGAAGAAGAATTCGGCGTCAGCCAGACGCGGGCGCACCACTTTTTCGTTACCGGAAATAATCTGCTGTGGATCTTTGGATTCGATATTGGCAACAAAGATGAAGTTTGGCAGCAGATTGCCGCTGTTGTCGTAAACCGGGAAATACTTCTGGTCACCTTTCATGGTGTAAACCAGCGCTTCGGACGGCACAGCGAGGAATTTTTCTTCAAATTTCGCGGTCAGCACCACTGGCCATTCCACCAGCGAGGTGACTTCTTCCAGCAGGCTGTCGCTCAGATCGGCGTTGCCGCCAATCTTGCGTGCGGCTTCTTCTGCATCGGCTTTGATTTTCGCTTTACGCGCATCGTAGTCGGCGACGACTTTACCGCGCTCCAGCAGAATCTGCGGATACTGTTCGGCGTTATCGATCGTAAATTCAGCTTCCCCCATAAAGCGGTGGCCGCGAAGAGTACGAGCGGAATCGATACCCAATACCTGACCAGGGATCAGTTCTTCACCCAGCAGCATGGTTACCGTGTGCACCGGACGCACAAACTGCGTTTCTTTGTCGCTCCAGCGCATCAATTTTGGAATCGGCAGCTTCGACAATGCAGTGCTTACCATGCCAGCCAGCAGTGTCTGCGCCTGTTCGCCTTTCGCGTGGGCGCGATACAGCAGCCACTCGCCTTTGTCGGTCGTCAAACGTTCAGCTTGCTCAACGGTAATACCACAGCCACGTGCCCAGCCTTCTGCCGCTTTGGTCGGTTTGCCTTCAGCATCAAACGCTTGTGAAATCGCCGGACCACGTTTTTCTACTTCGCGATCGGGCTGAGAAGCGCTTAAGCGTGCCACTTTCAGCGCCAGACGGCGCGGCGCGGCAAACCAGCTTACGTCACCGTGTGCCAGATTGGCGGCATCCAGCTCCGCCGTGAAATTCGCGGCAAAAGATTCTGCCAGATTACGGAGAGCCTTCGGCGGCAGCTCTTCCGTGCCAATTTCCACCAGAAAAGTCTTGTCAGTCATCGCTGCCTCTTAGCTCTCTTTCTTATTACACATCGGGAAACCCAACGCCTCACGCGAGGCATAGTAGGCTTCCGCAACCGCTTTGGTCAGGGTACGAATACGCAGAATGTAGCGCTGGCGTTCGGTAACCGAGATCGCTTTACGCGCATCCAGCAGGTTAAAGCTGTGCGCCGCTTTCAGAATGCGTTCGTAAGCCGGTAAAGGCAGCGGTTTTTCCAGCGCCAGCAGGTGCTGCGCTTCTTTCTCATATTGCTCGAAGCAGCTGAACAGGAAATCGACATCAGCGTGTTCAAAGTTGTAGGTCGATTGCTCGACTTCGTTTTGATGGAACACGTCGCCGTAGGTGGTTTTCCCTAACGGGCCATCGCTCCAGACCAGATCGTAAACGCTATCAACGCCCTGAATGTACATCGCCAGACGTTCCAGACCGTAGGTGATCTCGCCCGTCACCGGTTTACATTCCAAACCGCCAACCTGCTGGAAGTAGGTAAACTGCGTGACTTCCATACCGTTCAACCAGACTTCCCAGCCCAGGCCCCATGCGCCCAGCGTTGGGTTTTCCCAGTTGTCTTCCACGAAGCGGATATCGTGAATGGTCGGATCCATACCCAGCTCTTTCAGAGAACCGAGGTACAGCTCCTGAATATTGTCCGGTGATGGCTTAATGACGACCTGAAACTGGTAATAGTGCTGTAAGCGGTTCGGGTTTTCACCGTAGCGCCCATCGGTCGGACGACGAGAAGGCTGCACATAGGCGGCAGCCATCGGCTCCGGTCCCAGCGCCCGCAGGCAGGTCATAGGGTGTGAAGTGCCTGCGCCGACTTCCATGTCCAATGGTTGAACAATGGTGCAGCCCTGGCGAGCCCAATAATCCTGTAACGTCAGGATTAGGCCCTGGAAGGTCTTGGTATCAAACTTTTGCATGTTGGATTCGCGCGCGATACAAGTGGATTTATAAGGAATGCGCCAGTATACCCTCTGACCGCAAGATATACAGCCAGAATGCGGCAACAAGTGCAAATCCCCCGTCATCATCTTTCAAATTTCAGGATCAGCCTGAAAAAACGGTCTGCAACATCTTCAGGCTCAGCAGCAACAGCAGCGCGGCAAAGGCCTTCTTCAGCGTCGCCACGGGCAGACGGTGCGCCAGACGAGCCCCAACGGGCGCGGTGAAGAAGCTGACGGCAGAAATCAGGAGAACGGCAGGCAGAGAGACATAGCCGACGCTGTAATCAGGTAATCCAGTCGTCGACCAACCGTTGATCATGTAGCCCAGCGCGCCGGACAGGGCAATGGGTAGCCCAACCGCCGCCGATGTGCCAATCGCCTGCTGAATACGGACGTTACACCACGTCAGGAACGGCACGGTGAGCGACCCGCCGCCGATAGCCACCAGCGCCGAAATGCTGCCAATCACCAGTCCGGCCAGCGACACGCCTACCGTACCGGGCAACTGGCGCTGCGGCTTTGGCTTGATATTCATCACCATTTGCAGCGAAACGTAGGCCATAAAGCAGGAGAAAAAGATCGCCAGCGCCCGCGTCGGTAACAGCGTCGCCAGCCAGGTGGCCGCGAATGTTCCAATCAGGATGGCAGGCGTGATCCGCATCACCACAGGCCAAAGCACCGCCTGATGTTGATGATGGGTACGCAGGCTGGAAATTGCCGTGACGACGATGGCCGCCATTGACGTTCCCAACGCCAGATGCACCAAATGCGTATTCTCCACGCCCTGTGCAGCAAACAGCGCCGTTAGCACGGGCACCATAATACCGCCACCGCCAATACCCAATAACCCCGCCATAAAACCAACTACCGCGCCTAATGCCAGATAGGCTGCTACCCACTCTACCGCCATTCCCTGTACCCCTGTCTCTGTCTATGCTTTTCTTATGATCGATTGAACAGCTTTGAACTAATAAACAGCCCTGAGCTAATGAACAGCCTTGAGCGAATATAGCCCTGAGCGAATGAACAGCCCTAAGCTGTTGGCGAAACATTATTCATGATTCCGCGACGACTTTCTGCCCCATCCGCAAATGACCTTTCATATCTGCGAGCACGCCCGCAAAACACTGGTTGCATATACAGCAACATAAGTGCCATGATCGAATCCTACTTGCGACAGACGCCTTACAATGAACGGCTCACCATAATCAGGAGAAAGGTATGCAACGCTGCGGCTGGGTGACACAAGACACCTTATATCAGGATTACCACGATAACGAGTGGGGGAAACCCTGCACCGACAGCCAGAAGCTGTTTGAGTTACTGTGTCTGGAGGGCCAGCAGGCAGGTCTTTCCTGGATTACCGTCCTGAAAAAACGCGAACACTATCGCCGTTGCTTCCACCAGTTCAACCCTGAGCAAGTGGCGCAGATGACGCAAGATGACGTGGATCGGCTGGTGCAGGACAGCAGCATTATTCGCCATCGCGGAAAAATCGAGGCGATTATCACCAATGCAAAAGTGTGGGTGGCGATGGAAAGTCAGGGGGAGAGTTTCTCGCACTTCATTTGGTCTTTCGTCGAACACCAACCGCGTCTCAATCACCCCGCTTCGCTCGCCGAGGTGCCAGCTAAAACCGACGTTTCAGATGCCATGTCCAAAGCCCTGAAGAAACGTGGCTTCAAATTTATCGGCTCAACCATCTGTTACGCCTTCATGCAGGCAGGTGGATTGGTCAACGACCATGTCACCGACTGCTTTTGTCATCAGGAAAGCATCTCATGATTCGACCTTACCGCGACCCCGATCTCGAACCGCTGATGCAGCTTTGGCTAAAGAGCACCACTCTGGCGCATCCGTTTATTCGTGAAGGTTACTGGCAAGAAAGTGCCAGCGCGGTACGTGAGATCTATATTCCCCAGTCGCAAAGCTGGGTTTATGAGGAGCAGGGGAGCCTCATCGGCTTTATCAGCGTGCTGGAAGCACGGTTCATCGGCGCGCTATTTGTGGAACACGCCTATTATGGCAAGCAGATTGGTACAGCGCTGATCCAGCATGTTCAGGCACAGTACCCCTTACTCAGTCTGGAAGTGTATCAGCAGAATACGCGCGCCTGCCGGTTCTACCATAAGCAGGGATTTGTCATCGTTGAGGAAAACGTCAATCAGGATACACAGGCCACCGCACTCATCATGCAATGGGCGAACGAGGGAGCAGCCAATATCACTCCCTCCGGTTCAATCGATCATTTCTGAGTCATCGACTCAACGGGATATCAGAACGTTGTCCAGTTATCGTTCCCGTTGTCCCGCGACGCGAGCGTCGGCAGGCGAGGCGCTGCCTTGTTGCCCGAATTCCCGTTTCCGGTACTCGCCCCTTGCAGTCTTGGCAGACCGGCAACATCCGAATCAGATATGCGGAAAACTGACATCAGTTTTGCCAGCTTCGAGGCCTGTTCCTGCAACGAATTCGCCGCGGCTGAGGATTCGCTCACCATAGAGGCATTCTGCTGGATAGTGGTATCCATTTCGGCCACCGCGCTGCCGATTTGTGCAATACCGCGGCTCTGCTCATCCGATGCGGAGGAAATTTCCCCCATGATGTCATTTACGCGGCTCACAGAAGCCACAATGTCATCCATCGTCGTTCCTGCCTGAGAAACCAGGTCAGTTCCGGTATTTACGCGAGCAACCGATTCTGAAATCAGACCTTCGATCTCTTTTGCAGCCTGTGAACTGCGCTGGGCAAGGCTACGAACTTCACTGGCAACTACGGCAAATCCCCGCCCTTGTTCACCCGCTCGGGCCGCTTCCACCGCGGCGTTCAATGCCAGAATATTCGTTTGGAATGCGATGCTATTAATCACCGTCGTGATATCAGCGATCTTCTTCGAACTTCCCGAAATATCGCTCATAGTATTAATCACGCGGTTAATAATATCCCCGCCGCGGTTGGCATTGGTTGAGGCTTCTCCGGCAATCTGGCTGGCATGTCGGGCATTATCGGCGTTGTTCTTCACGGTGGCCGTTAGCTCTTCCATGCTGGCTGCGGTTTCTACTATCGCCGCCGATTGCTGCTCGGTACGCGATGACAAATCATTATTGCCCGATGCGATGTCAGAAGAAGCGCTCTCAACGCTGTACACACTCTGACGAATATCGGTCATTAAATGACGTAATTTCTCCGTCATCACCATCATGGCTGTCGTTAATTGCCCCAGCTCATCATGCCGTTCCACCGTGACATTCGCTGAAAGATCGCCACCCGCAATCCTTTCCGCCAGTTTCAGGTTGGTGATAATAGGTCGGGTAATTTGTCGAGTAACAGACCAGGCGATCAATAACCCGAATACGATGGCAATCGCCCCTAAAATCAACGTTTGCAGCACGGAGCTATTGATAATGTCATCATTCTTCGCGCCGAGCTTTTGCAGAATACTGCCGATATCGCTCGTCATTCTGTCTCCGGTTGCCCGGAATTTAACATCTGTGGTTTTTAACTGCCCCAGTCGCGCGTAGTACTGCTCTGCCGTTTGATGATAATTTTCAAATGCTTGCCAAAATGAATCCACTACGCGACGGCGATCGCCGCTGACCGACGATGCCAGCGCATCGTAGGATGCCTTAGATTCGGCATAGACCTGCTTCTGCGCGTTAAACGCCACTTCACTATTCTCTCTTTGTAAGGTGTAGGTGCTGTTGACCAGTTTCAGGAACAGCAGTGAGAGGGCGTCCTTCTGCATAGACAACGCATTTTCATCCGCGCCGACAGAGAGATTGGTCATAAATGCCGTTAACGCATCGGAGGCATTCATCTGGCTGATTTTCTTTGCCGTCTCGACCACCGCGTTTGCGGCAGTTTTCATGGTATTCAGATCGGTATCATAATCTACGAAATCTTGATCAAGCTTATTAAAATCAGATAGATATTCTGTGTCCCACGTAAGTGCTTTCGCTTTTTCTTTTTGCTGGCTTGCCTGACTAATGTAGGTATTGAGATTCTTGATATTGTCATCCGCAAAGGTGAATGAATATTTTACCCTCGCCATTTTTGACTGATCGAGATAGTGATTCATTTCATTCAACATTGTCGTTTTAACATACAGATCGTGGATGATAAAAAATCGTACAGCGCCAACGCCAGACGCGATCATGACCAACAACAGGACAATCCCGAAACCGCCATACAGCTTATGAGAAACCTTGAGATTACTCATAATCCTGGTAAAAAAATGCATTTCCGCCCCCATTAAAAAACCCTGTCTAAAACATCCCCGTAGATAGGATTATCGGTTTTTCACAGTAATGCTTTACCCGAAAATGAGTGATATCAATCACAAAGGAAATATATTAATCAAATGATAGTAAGGAGACCTCGCGCCGTTCATGAGGCATTCCACATGCGGCGGTGGCGCGTCTATATGCGATCGTTCATCATCCCAATCGTGCAAATCCCCCATTAATCACGGTTAACCTTGGGCAGATGCGGGGGCGGTATCGCTTGCAGTCTCTCGCCAGCTACGCGATTATTCGATGAGCTATTTCTACGTTAACTTCCTTAATCTGCTGGAGTTTGTGATGAAACCTAGCGTTATCCTGTATAAAAAAATTGCTGACGACCTGCGTGCTCGTTTAGACCAACACTTCACCGTTACTGAACTTGACGCCTTTCCCTCCCTCGACCACCCCGCTCTGGCAACGGCCGAAGGCATCATTGGTTCCGGTGGTAAAGTCGATAAAGACTTCCTGCAACACGCGCCGCGTTTACGTGCGGCCTCCACCATTTCAGTTGGTTACGATACTTTTAACGTCGACGCGCTGAATGAAAAAGGGGTGATACTCATGCACACTCCGACCGTGCTGACAGAAACGGTGGCGGATACGGTTCTGGCACTGATGCTCGCCAGCGCGCGCCGGGTCGTGGAAGTGGCCGAGCGGGTCAAGGCGGGCGAATGGAAAGAAGGGGTCGGCAGCGACTGGTTTGGCACCGACGTTCACCATAAAACCATCGGTATTCTGGGGATGGGCCGCATTGGTCTGGCCGTCGCGCAACGCGCCCACTTTGGTTTCAGCATGCCGGTTCTGTACAACGCACGCCGCCATCACGCCGAAGCCGAGCAGCGTTTTAATGCCCGCCATTGCGATCTCGATACGCTATTAGCAGAGTCTGATTTCCTCTGTATCACGCTGCCGCTCACGGCGGAAACTCATCATCTGATTGGCCGCGAGCAGTTGGCAAAAATGAAGCCCAGCTCCATTTTGATTAATATCGGTCGTGGTGCCGTTGTGGATGAAGATGCGCTAACGGAAGCCCTGGTGAAAGGAACGATTCAGGGCGCGGGTCTGGATGTGTTTGTCAAAGAACCGCTGCCCGTCGATTCTCCACTGCTGGATTTACCTAACGTGGTGGCGCTGCCGCATATTGGTTCTGCTACGCACGAAACCCGTTACGGCATGGCCGCCTGCGCCGTTGACAACCTGATTGCCGCCCTGAGCGGTCAGGTAAAAGAAAACTGCGTGAATCCACAGGTTTTGAAATAGCCTTAAGTCGTATATGAGATAAGCGTTTGCTTGCAAATGCCCTTCACGCTCCAGTCACGATGTTTGCTTCGTTTCTGGAGACGTGTGGGTCGGAACTTATGTAGAAAACCGCTTTTTTAAATCTTACACACGCCCTGATAATGCATTGCCTGACCAATACGCGAGATAAGCGTATGGCCGAGGCTATTATCCCAATTGAAGCTGTTTTGCAGAACAACCACGGCAATTCGATTCTGACGATCTAACCCGATATAACTTGAATAACCGCCAATATATCCCACCTGATAGGTAATATGCTGTGAGCCGACCTCATCAGTAATCCAGGCAATATTGGCCGCCTGTTTGGTACGATTGTAATACGTCTTCATTGAATCATTTATGGCTTCGTCCAGTGCGTAATAGCCCGTCGGATAAACATGTGCTCGGGCAAATTTCAACAGATCATTGGCACTGGTGTACAAACTGGCAGCGCCTACCATATTGGAAGAAAAGTGCCAGTCAGGTATCGGCTTACCGCGCATAATAAATTTGGGCTGATCGCCAGCGTGACCAATTGCTCGGTAGGGAAAGCGAGTTAATTTTTGTGGGGTAAAACTGGTGTTTTCTAGTCTGAGAGGTTCGATGATAGTTTCATTAACCAACCGATCAATGGATTCCCCCGTTTTTAGCTGTAGGATATACCCCAGAATGGCGTAGCCAAGATTCGAATAAGTCGGCTCTGGATGTGTTTGTCAAAGAACCGCTGCCCGTCGATTCTCCACTGCTGGATTTACCTAACGTGGTGGCGCTGCCGCATATTGGTTCTGCTACGCACGAAACCCGTTACGGCATGGCCGCCTGCGCCGTTGACAACCTGATTGCCGCCCTGAGCGGTCAGGTAAAAGAAAACTGCGTGAATCCACAGGTTTTGAAATAGCCTTAAGTCGTATATGACATAAGCGTTTGCTTGCAAATGCCCTTCACGCTCCAGTCACGATGTTTGCTTCGTTTCTGGAGACGTGTGGGTCGGAACTTATGTAGAAAACCGCTTTTTTAAATCTTACATACGCCCTGATAATGCATTGCCTGACCAATACGCGAGATAAGCGTATGGCCGAGGCTATTATCCCAATTGAAGCTGTTTTGCAGAACAACCACGGCAATTCGATTCTGGCGATCTAACCCGATATAACTTGAATAACCGCCAATATATCCCACCTGATAGGTAATATGCTGTGAGCCGACCTCATCAGTAATCCAGGCAATATTGGCCGCCTGTTTGGTACGATTGTAATACGTCTTCATTGAATCATTTATGGCTTCGTCCAGTGCGTAATAGCCCGTCGGATAAACATGTGCTCGGGCAAATTTCAACAGATCATTGGCACTGGTGTACAAGCTGGCAGCGCCTACCATATTGGAAGAAAAGTGCCAGTCAGGTATCGGCTTACCGCGCATAATAAATTTGGGCTGATCGCCAGCGTGACCAATTGCTCGGTAGGGAAAGCGCGTTAGTTTTTGTGGGGTAAAACTGGTGTTTTCTAGTCTGAGAGGTTCGATGATAGTTTCATTAACCAACCGATCAATGGATTCCCCCGTTTTTAGCTGTAGGACATACCCCAGAATGGCGTAGCCAAGATTCGAATAAGTCGGCTCTGGATTCGCCGGTAACGTAACGTCAGCCAAATAATCCAATACGCGATCGTCATCCAATAGCGTATAGAAGTTATTCCCAGTAAATAGATACTCGGCAAAAAGCCCCAGCATCTGCATATCCATCATCTGGCGAGGTAAGCCCGAAGTGTGGGTAACCAACTGTAGTAAGGTGATCTTTTTTGCGCTATCGCTTAAGAGAATCTGACCAGGCAGGAGTTCTTCAAGCGTATCCTCCCAGCGTAATATGCCTCGCTTTACCAGAATGCCCGTGGTTTCCGCCATAAACCCTTTACTCACCGACCCCACGGCAAACAGGGTATCGCCCGTAATGGGGTAACGGTGATCGCTGTCCGTAAAGCCATATCCCCAACTCCGCATCGTTCCATCCGCAGTTAATATCCCAACAACCAAGCCCGGTATCGCTTTTTGTTTAAGGAAAGGCACGGCCAGACGATCGACCTCAGCGGTTAAATCTTGGTAGCAGGCAAGCCGTAGAACATCAGCATCCGATTCATCAATAGATATATTTGATAATGCACCACACCCTGAAAGCATCAATAATACTGCCATGCACAGCGTAAATCGAAAGCGTAAACGCATAATATAAATATCTTAAATTGACTATACGGCGTTGAATTTTTTCGATCTTAAAAGGTTCGTTCAAAAAGCACTATCAATATATTTCCCCCACGTAACTATGCTCCCATTTATTAACGCTATTCGTTTTCTTTCTACCTAAAACTGGATAACCAATACCGGTATTGTTCTTTGCTGTTTCCTACCTCCTATGGAAGTATCGGCTGTAACGAGCGGTTAACGTCTTCTGCTGTATTCCCCGTTTCAGGACGTAATCGATACGCGTATTCACCTGATAAAAAAAACAAATTTAATAAAAACCATCACATGTAGGGAAAACCATCGTGGCGACTTTTTTGCATCCTCATCAGAAACTCACTATTTTTGCCTCATTGCTCCTTCTGGGTGGTGCGTTAAGTGCACAGGCAGCGAACGACGCACCGAAAATCGGCGGCACGCTGATTTATCTGGAGCAGCAGGCACATACCAATCTCTATACGCCCGCAGGCGGGTTTTACCCGAATGGCGGCATCCTCAACCAGATTACCGATAAGTTGACGTATCAGAACCCCGAAACGCTGGAGGTAGAACCGTGGATTGCAGAATCCTGGACCATTAACGCGGATAACACCGAATACACGTTCAAGATTCGTCCGGGTGTTAGCTTCTCTGACGGCACGCCGCTGGATGCCAACGCAGTAGCGAAAAACTTCGATACCTACGGTTTAGGGAATACGGCACTCAACCAACCGGTTTCCGAGGTCATCAATAACTACCTGCGCAGTGAAGTAATCGATCCGCTCACGGTGAAGTTTTACTTTAAGAAGCCGTCTCCAGGCTTTCTGCAAGGGACTGCAACCATCGGTTCCGGTCTGGTTTCTCTCAGTACGCTTGCGCGCAATTTCAATCAGTTAGGCAATGCTAAAAACATTATTGGCTCCGGCCCGTTCGTGGTGAGCAGCGAGAAACTGGGACGCGAACTGAAGCTGACCGCCCGTAAGGATTACAACTGGGCACCGGTTAAATCGAAGCATCAGGGACGCGCCTATCTGGACGGCATTACCTATCTGGTCACCCCGGAAGACAGCGTGCGTATTGGCGCGTTGGTATCCGGTCAGGCTGACTTCATTCGTCAGATTCAGGCCTATGATGAGAAGCGGGTGCAGAGTCAGGGCTTCAATCTTTATGCCCCGCCGACGCGCGGCGTCAATAACAGCGTGGTTTTCCGTCCGGATAACCCGCTGGTCGCCGATATCCGCGTGCGTAAAGCGCTGCTGCACGCCACCAACACCAAAGAGATCATCAATACGCTGTTCTCAGACAACTACCCACATGCCACGTCACCACTGGCTAAAACCGCCGCTGGCTATGTCGATCTCTCCAGCAAGCTCACGTTCGATCCCGCACAGGCCAACAAACTGTTAGATGACGCAGGCTGGAAAATCGGCTCGCAGGGATTACGACAAAAGGACGGCAAAACGCTGGAGCTGACCGCCTATGAATCCCTGCCGCAACCGCAGAATAAAGAAACCTTACAGCTGGTTTCTCAACAGTGGGCAAAAGTCGGCGTGAAGCTGAACGTGCTGGCGGGCGATGCGGGCAGCAAGACCGTCGATAGCCTGGATCCGCTGAAAACCGGCGTGGCTCCGGCGATGGTAGGCCGTGCCGACCCGGATGTGCTGAAAAGCCAGTATTACCCGACGGTACGTAACGTCCTGCTGCAAAAAGGCGGTTCCAGCGACAAGGTGAACACCTTTGTAGATTCACATCTGAATACGCTACTGGATGGCATTGCGGCAGAAACCGACCGCAGCAAGCGGCTGGCGCTGGTTGGAGAGGTGCAGAGCTACCTGATCGATCAGGCCTACGTCATTCCTATTTTCGAAGAACCGCAGGTATTTGCGGGTGCGCCCACCACGAAAGGCATCGCGTTTGAAGCCGTTGGCCGCCCCAGCTTCTACAACACTTGGCTGGATAAGTAATACAGAACAGAGAGGCTATCATGAACCGATATCTGGCACTGCGCATCGGTCAGGCACTGCTCGTCCTGTGGGCGGCATTTACCTTATCTTTCATCCTGCTCCAGGCAATGCCGGGTGATGCGGTACTGATCAAGTTCCAAAACCCGGAGCTCGGCCTGAGCGCCGAGCAGATCGCGCAGCTGCGTTTGTCCTACGGTGCCGATACACCGGTACTCACGCAATATTTTCATGCGATAGCCCAGATACTGCGTGGCGATCTCGGCCTCTCTCTTCAGGCGGGCGTGCCAGTCACCGAGCTGATTGCCGCGAATCTGCCGCCTACGCTGCTGCTCGCGGTGCTGGGTTTCATTGCCGCTGGTCTGCTGGCGTTTGCCCTCGCATTCTTATCGACGATGACGCCGTTCCAGTGGCTGCGAACCGCGCTGCAATCTCTGCCGTCGCTGTTTATTTCCGTGCCAACCTTCTGGCTGGGCATCGTGCTGATTCAAATTTTCTCTTTCCGTCTGGGGCTGATCCCGGTGATTAACCCCGGCGAGTGGGAAGGGCTGATTTTGCCCGTTCTCACGCTGGCATTGCCGATTTCCGCTCCGCTTGCCCAAGTGCTAATGCGCAGCATCGATCAGGTGCAAACCCAGCCGTTTGTTGCCGTCGCCCGTGCCAAAGGCGCCAGCCGCAGCGGCGTACTCTGGCGACACATCGCCCGCAACGCGATGCTGCCCACACTGACCATCGCCGGCCTGCTGTTGGGCGAGCTGATTGCGGGCGCACTGATTACCGAAACCGTATTTGGCCGTAACGGGCTCGGCCAGTTGACGCAGGAAGCCGTGAACTATCAGGACAGCAGCGTATTGCAGGCCATCGTACTGATTTCCGCCGCCGCCTTTGTTGTCGTCAATCTGGCCGTCGACCTGCTCTATCCCCTTCTCGACCCGCGCCTGAAAAGCACGACAGGAGCCACGCTATGACTACCGTACAGCTGGAAAAAATTACGTTTCCTCTTCTGCGCAAGCGACCTCTGCTGCGCCGCTACGCCTTTCAGCCGGGGCTGGTGCTAGCCTGGCTGGTGATGCTGACCGTCACGCTCTGGGCGCTGTTTCCCGGCTGGTTTACCGGCTATAGCCCAACGGAAGGCATCGCGGGCGCACAGCGGCTGGCACCTGACGCTGACTACTGGCTCGGTACCGACCAACTGGGGCGCGATCTCTATGCGCGCATCGTTTATGGCGCGGTGCACTCGCTTTCGGGCGCGGTTATCGCCGTCGGCCTGGGTTTGGTGCTCGGCAGCCTGTTCGGCCTGCTGGCAGGTGCCGTTGGCGGCTGGCTGGATAGCGTCGTGATGCGCAGCATTGATGTGTTACTGGCCATTCCCGGCCTGCTGCTGGCACTGAGCGTCATTATCCTGTTGGGTTTCGGCACGGTTAACGCCGCGATTGCCGTGGGCGTCACCTCCGTCGCCAGTTTCACGCGACTGGTGCGTTCAGAAGTGCTGCGCGTGCGCCACAGCGACTACGTCGAAGCCGCCTATGGCAGCGGCGGCACCTTTTTCAGCGTGCTGTGGCGACACATCCTGCCGAACTCACTGACCACCGTTTTCGCCTTTGCCGCCCTGCAATTCGGCAGCGCGATTCTGGCTATCTCCACGCTGAGCTTCCTCGGCTACGGCGCACCGCCGCCCACGCCGGAATGGGGACTGCTGATCGCAGAAGGCCGCAACTACATCGCAACCGCCTGGTGGCTAACCACCTTCCCCGGCCTGATTGTCGTACTCGTTGTGTTGTCCGCTAACCGTATCAGCCAGTCGATCAGGAGGACGGAACGATGAGCCTGTCAGCCAGCTTACAAACCAGCGCGGCCGTACCCGTACTGGCTCTGGAGAATGTCACGATTGCCTATCGCGGTGACGATCGTGAGCAGACCGTGGTGGAAGGCGTCTCTTTCCATATTCAGCCCGGTGAAGTGGTGGCGCTGGTGGGAGAGTCCGGTTCAGGAAAGACGACCACTGCGCAGGCCGTCATCGGTTTACTCGCCGAGAACGGCAGGCTCACACGCGGCGCGATTCGGCTAAACGGCGTGGATATCAGCGGCTGGTCGCAGAAGCGATTGGATAGCGTGCGTGGTGCACAGATCAGCCTGATCCCGCAAGATCCCACCAGTTCCCTGAACCCGGTGCAGACCATCGGCGAGCAGGTGGACGAGATTCTGCGCATTCATCAGCGGGAAGATCGTCAGACTATCCGTCAGAAAACGCTGGCGCTGCTGGAACGCGTAGGGCTAAACCAGCCGGAGCTGCGGGCAAAGCAGTATCCGCACGAGCTGTCTGGCGGCATGAAACAGCGCGTCCTCATCGCCATTGCCATTGCGCTAAAACCTGCGCTGATTATTGCCGATGAGCCCACCAGCGCGCTGGACGTCACGGTGCAGAAACGTATTCTCGATCTGCTTGATGAACTGCGGCGCGAAAATGGAACGGCAGTGCTATTCGTCACGCACGATCTGGGGGTGGCGGCCGAGCGTGCCGATCGGCTGCTGGTCTTCCAGAACGGCTATATTCAGGAACAGGGGCCAACGCTTGAGGTGCTCAGCGCGCCCTCAAGCCACTATGCCCGCACGCTGCTGGCAAACGTGCCGTCACTTAATCCCACTCCGCGTCCACCGCGCAACCATGCTTCCGACATTATTGTCTCGGTTGAAAATCTGGTGCAGACCTTTCCCCTGTCGGGCCGCAAAGGGGAACATTTTCGTGCCGTGGATGACGTTTCTTTCAGCGTAGCTCGCGGCACAACGCACGCCATTGTTGGCGAGTCCGGTTCCGGCAAAACCACCACGGCGCGCAGCCTGCTCGGGTTCCATCACCCTAGCGCGGGACGCATTCTGATCGACGGAACCGACATCACGCATCTGAAGGGTGAAGCGCTGCGGCAGTTCCGGCAGAAAATCCAGTTGGTCTATCAAAACCCTTTTAGCTCGCTCGATCCGTCGCAGCGTCTCTACGACATCGTCGAGGAACCGCTGCGTAATTTTAATCGCCATACCGCCGCGCAGCGGGAGCGAAAAATTCATGAGATGTTCGAACGCGTTGCCCTGCCGGTCGCGCTGCTGTCACGCAAACCGCGTGAGCTGTCCGGCGGCCAACGCCAGCGTGTCGCCATCGCCCGAGCGCTGGTGCTAGAACCGCAGGTGCTGGTGCTGGACGAGGCCGTCTCAGCGCTGGATGTCACCGTGCAGGCGCAGATTCTGCGTTTGCTGGCCGAGCTACAGGAATCACTCGGGCTGACGTACCTGTTCATTTCGCACGATTTAGCAGTGGTACGCCAAATCGCCGACACCGTGTCCGTGCTGTACCACGGCAAACAGCTTGAATCCGGCCCGGTGGAGCAGATCTTCGCCCAACCCGAACATCGCTACACCCGTGAACTCATCGAGGCCATCCCCGGGCAGCAACACCCGGCTTTTGACCGCTCGCACCACGCTCAGATTCACCATTCGCACTAAACCAAGGACTGTAGAATGACAACGAAACGGCTGGGATTTTTCACGCGATTGCTGGATGACGTCTCCGCCCAGCAGCGCTATCGGCTGGCGACGGAACAGATCGTCAAAGCCGAACAATTAGGATTCGACAGCGCCTGGGTCGCACAGCATCATTTTCACGCCGATGAAGGCGGATTGCCTTCACCTCTGGTGTTTCTGGCGCTGGTTGCTGCCCGTACTCAACGTATCCAACTCGGTACCGGCGTGATTACGCTGCCGATGGAAGAGCCATTGCGCGTGGCGGAAGATACTGCCGTGCTCGATTTACTCAGCAACGGCAGGCTAGAAGTCGGCGTAGGTTCCGGCGGCACGCCGTCCTCATTTGCCGCATTCGGCCACGACAGCACACAGCGCGGGCAGATCCTCGGGCGCTATCTGGAAAAACTGCGCGCCGCGTGGCGGGGGGAAGCCTTGAGCGAAGACGGTAATCAGCTCTACCCTGCCGCGCCGCATTTGGATAAGCGCGTCTGGCAGGCCACGTTTTCTATCGAAGGCGCGGAGCGAGCCGGTAAAGCAGGCGATGGCCTGATGCTCTCTCGCACCCAGCCACGCCCGGAACACTTCCCAGATGCCACGCTCGCCGATCTGCAAAACCCGATGATCGACGCCTATCTGGCCGCGCTGCCTGCGGGCGTCGCACCACGCATCCTCAGCTCGCGCAGCGTTTTCGTGGCTGACGATCGTCAATTAGCGCTGAGTCTGGCAGAAAAAGGGCTTAATCGTTCCTCCGCCCGTTCTGGCACGTTCCGCCCGATCCCTCACGACTCGGTAGAGGCGCTGATCGCCTCGTTCGATAGCCATGTTGGCACCGCGCAGGATGTCATCACGTCACTTCAGGCAGACAGTTCTCTGGAGCGTGCGACCGATGTGACATTCCAGGTGCATTCCATCGATCCGCCGCATGCGCTGATTCTTCGTTCGCTTGAACTGATTGCCACTCAGGTAGCCCCGGCATTGGGCTGGAGACCCGCCGTCAAACAGAAAAGCCCGCTCGGGCAGGAGATTGCATGACGCACGCTAACACGTTACACACTCAGGACGTACTGGACGCGCTGGCTGAAATCAGCCCGGATTCTGCCCTCGCCGCCGCCAGAAAAACCCGTGATGCGGCAACTCGCCATACTCAGGGCAGCTACGACGCGCTGTTTAACGCCGATGCCGCAGACGATGCGACATTACCGTTATCGCTGCGCTTCTGGTTTGCGACCAAAATCAGCGGCTGGCAGCAGGACGATCAGCTACAGCATTTTTATGCCGAGCGGCTGGCGGACTTCCCGGAACCCACGCTGACACCGACACTACAGCTGGCGCTGGACCATGCCGAGCGTCTGACGAAAACGCCTGTGCAGGCCTCGGCATCCCACGTCAACGCGCTGGAGCAGGCGGGCTGGTCGGTAGACGATATCGTGACGCTGTCGCAGCTCATTGCGTTTGTGAATTTTCAAAGCCGATTGCTGCGCGGCTATCGCCTGATTGCCGGCCATCGCGTCAGCCAACCGCATTCGAAGGCCGCTGTTGCAGGTCAGTGGCATACCCAACCGCAGACGCACAGCGGCAAGTCTGCACCGCAGGCGTTTACTCAGGCAGAGCTGGGCTGGGAACCGTGGATCGCCCCCAAACCGTTAGCCGAATTCAATGCCGATGAGCAGGCGATTCTGGCGCGCTTCGGCCACACCGATTCCGACTATTTCCGCTTGCTAGGCCGCAACCTTCCGGTACTGGAGCAGCGCACGCTGACGGATAAAGGGATTTTCTATACCGCAGGCGGCCTGCCGCGCAAGGAGCGCGAACTGATCGCCGCCGTCACCAGCAAGGTCAACGGCTGCATCTACTGCGCCTCGGTACACGCGCGTAAAGCCAGCCAGCTCTCCAAGCAGGACGGCGATGTGCAGCGGTTGCTGGACGTCGTCCCCGGCGGGGATTTAAGCATCGGTCAAAGCCCGCGCTGGCAGGCGATTATCGATTTCTCGGCACGCCTTTCCGCCACGCCCGCGCAGGTCAACGCAAATGACCTGAAACAGCTGCAAGAACAGGGATTGGATACGCTAAAGATTATCGATGTGGTGCAGTCAGCCGCCTTCTTCTCATGGGCCAACCGACTGATGCTCACGCTAGGCGAACCATTCTGGCCGGAGCATTAAATCAGCGTTGCCCTCTAGCGAATCAGGCGGCACGGCTGCGTGTCGCCTTTCAGTCTTTATTTTTTCAGGTAAGCAGGGAAATCCGCAGACAATTCGCTGGCAGGACAGTTGATGACCTCATTGTTGTTCTCACCACAGTCGCGGATGAACGTGATGGTGGCGAATTCATCGATAACTTCGGTCGGGTACACAGGGCCCGCATCGCGATAGGCTTCCATTTCAGCAATGTGTTCGTTCTGGAAGCACACTGTTTTCTCTGGATTATTGATGATCCAACGCGGGAAGAAGATAGTGCCGTGGAAAACCTTATCAGCAATATTCACGATCAGGCTGACGTCTGTTCCCGTCGGTTCTGTCCATGAAATCTTATACACCTCGCGGGCAACCTGCACGATATACACCTGCTGATCCTTAACCCAGCGGTTACCCACGATACCGCTATGAATGCGATAGTCTATGGTGTTGGCATTTTTGACATACAGTTCGTAATTCCAGCCATTGTCATAGGTATATACCAGGTGTTTCCCTACAAAATGGCTCAGATCATGTTGATTGAATGAAGGCATGATTGTTCTCCTGAAGTGTGTGAATTCACTTTAGATCTTTATTAATTCGATGAATAACGCTATTTTTCAGGGAAAATCATTCAATATTTAGATATATAAAAGATGCTGGCAAAGACGACGCTGGAACAGTGGGAAATCCTTCAGGCAGTTATTGATTTGGGCGGCTATACACAGGCGGCGAATGCGCTTCATCGCAGCCAGTCTTCGGTCAGCTACCAGCTTGCTCTGCTGCAAGAGCGGTTGGGCATCGCGCTACTCACGATCCACGGACGCAAAGCCGAGCTCACGCCAGAGGGCGAAAATCTACTCGCGCAGGTGCGGCCCGTAATACGTTCATTTCATGCGCTGGAAGCGCGCGCCCATTCTCTGAAAATGGGTGAACAGTCCAGCATCAATCTGGTTGTTGACAGCACCTTCCCCAAAGATCGCCTATTCCACCTGCTCAGCACCTTTCAAAAACGGCATCCGGCCACACGTATCCACCTGACCGAAGTGCTACGTAATGAAACGCCGGAACAGTTGAAGGCACGGGATGCGGATATTTACGTCATCACACAGCGTGAACTCGACGACATTGCCGGACAATGGCTGATGAACGTTGATTTTGTCGCTGTCGCACATTGCCATCACCCACTTTTCTCACTCCCCACGCCGTTAAGCCATGAGGATCTGTCTCGCTATCCCTGTGTCGAGATCGTGATGCGCACGACGCCGCATAAGCAGCCTTCCTCCGCCGAGAGTTGGACATTCACCACGTTTGAAGCCGCCACGCAGGCCGTTTTGCATCAAGTGGGCTACGGCTGGCTGCCGGAAGCACGAATCGCAGAGCACATTACGCGGGGAGAATTGCAAATATTACCGTTGCAACAGGGGGAAAGGCGCACCACCCCACTCTATCTGTTAGCGGAAGAGAAAGGGCAGCCGCTCAGTAAAGCGCTCCTCACGCTCATCGCGCTACTGTTCGGCAGGCTCTGAGGTATGGGAGGTCTTTATCGATAATTTCGATGCTAGGGCTGTCCTACCGCCGGGAAAAAGCCAGACGCGCGGCGAATGCCAGAAAGATAATGCCTGTCGTTCGGTCCATCCACTTCACTACGGAACCACGACGCAAAAAACGCGACAGCGGGCGCGTAGCGGCAATCAGCGTAGACGACCACAGCGTGCCGATAAAGACGTGAATAAGAACAAGCAGGTAAGTCCACAGCACTACTGAATGGCCAGCAGGGATAAACTGCGGCAGGAGTGAAACGTAGAACACGCCGATTTTTGGATTTAACACGTTGCCCAACATGCCACGGAGAAACCAGTTCTGCGGCTTCGGTATGTCTTGTGACGCCGCCATCACCAGCTCGGTTCTGGGTTTCAGGATCATTTGCAGACCCAGCCAGCAGAGGTACGCCGCACCACACCATTTCAGGATGTTATAGGCCAGTTCCGACGCGGCAATCAGCGTTCCCAGACCAAACGCCACCATCGCGCCCCAAATCAGGCAGCCGACTTGAATACCAAACGCCGCATGGAAGGCTTTCTTACTGCCTTCAACGGTCGCGGTGCGTAGAATCAATGCCGTGTCCAAACCCGGCGTCAGGGTTAATATCGTCGCGGCAAACGTAAAAGCAATCAGCGATTCGGTCAACGTCACGGTAATTCATCACTCCAGCAGGGAAAACCACAAAACGCGCCATCCTCATCGAGAATGAGGCAGGTTAGCGGACACGCTATCTTATAGTAATCTCTACCTAATAGACGATAGGGCATGGTCATATCCATCTCTTCAGCCAGGCCATGCAACTCAACATCACACAACGATAGCGAAAAATGAGATGCACAGACTCGATGATCTAGAAAGCTGGTTAATCAATCAGTTGCCTGAAGTAACAGAAGACCTAAACCCCGGCGCAGCGCAAAGCGAGCTCGATGCCTTTATAGAGCACATCGGCGTAGCAGTGCCGGATGATTTTCTCGCGCTGTATCGCTGGCACAACGGGCAGCGTATGGAACAGAATACCGGCCTGTGGTATGGCATGAGCTTTTTACCGCTAGCGCGCGTCATGCAAGAAGTCGATGGATGGCGAGAGATTGTGAATACATCAAGCGATGACGATCTCACCAGCTTGAATTACGGGATGTCATCTACGCCCCCTCACTACGTTAAGCCTGTTTATGCCAATCCACTGTGGATTCCCTTCGCCTATGACTGGGGCGGCAACTATCTGGCGGTCGATCTGGATCCCGATGTACAAGGTACGCGTGGACAGGTAATCAACTGTGGACGTGACGAAGACAGGAAAATAGCCATCGCTCCCAGTCTTGATGCCTTCGTCCACTGGATGATGGAGGAGTTAAACGCAGGCAACGTCAATATCCGTCTTGAGGATGACGGTGGCCGGAGTTTCAACACGCTACGGCCAGAGAAATACCATTTCCTCGATGCATTGGCAGAGATTTTTGACGATGCACCATCGCCAGCAAGCACCTCGGAGACATCAGGAAAATCAATCTGGTCCTGGTTCAAAAAGCGCAAATAAACTCCTCCGATCGCTTACCTTCCGCTACGCTATCCGGCAGGCAATGACTCACGATACAGGCGCAACACCATGATAAAACGTTTCTTCCTCACGCTCGCTTTATTGACGTTTTCCGCATCTTCGCTGGCGCAAGACACTCTGCCAGAGGCGGTGAAGAGTATCGAAAAACAGGGCATTACGATCATCAAACCGTTCACTGCCCCCGGCGGCGTGCAAGGCTGGCTGGTTAGTTATCAGGGCGTAGGGGTGACCATCTATTTAACGCCGGACGGTAAGCATGCCATTTCGGGCTATATGTATGACGAACACGGTAACAACCTGAGTGAAGCGCTAATTCAGCAGGAAGTGTATGTGCCTGCCGGTCGGGAGATGTGGCAGAAATTACAGCAGGCGCCGTTTATCACCGAAGGGGCGAAGGATGCGCCGCGTAAAATCATCGTCTTTGCCGACCCGTTATGCCCGTACTGCAAACAGTTCTGGCAGCAGGCACAGCCGTGGGTAAAAGCAGGGAAAGTCCAACTGCAAACGCTGCTGGTCGGCGTCATTAAACCGGAAAGCGGGCGTTATGCCGCCGCGATTCTTGCCGCCAGCGATCCGGCTAAAGCCTGGCATAAATATGAACTGTCGAACGGCAAAACGGTGCCTCCGTTCCCCAAAAACTCATCACGCGATATCTGGAATAACATTCAGCATAATCAGCGGCTAATGGATGAACTGGGGGAAAACGTCACGCCCGCCATCTATTACCTGAATGATAAGAATGAGCTACAGCAAGTGGTCGGGCTGCCGGATGCACAACAGCTGGCGGAGATGATGGGAAAATAGACACAGGAGGGAATCTCCCTCCTGACGTTTCTCTTAGCGATGCGACCAGTACGCCATAAAGTTGATCGTCTCTTTATCGAGGTGCCGCTCGTCGAGCAAATAGCGGCGCAGCCGTTTGATGGCGGAAGACTCTCCCGCCGCCCAGGCGTAAAACGGGCGATGTGCCGTTGCCCGTTCCCACAGTAGCTCGTCTTCCGGCGTTTCCTGTGCAATCTCATCACGATTAGTACAGGCGCTGGCAGGAATATTCACGTCCTGCTGAACCGCAACCAGCAGGCGTTCGCCCCACACTGTGCTGCCCGTTTCCTCACGCGGCAGCCAGTGAATCTGCGCAAAAGGGAAGTCGCCTGATGTCACGCAGTCAGCCGCTTTTGGCACTTCAAAAAAAGCCTGTACCGACGGCGGAGAAGGCTGGGTAGCCAGCTGTTCAAGAATTCCCATTGCCGCAGGCAGCGCCGTTTCATCTGCAATCAGCAGTACCTGCTCAACGCCATCGTGCGGTGCCCATTCATAGCCGCCGCTGTCGCCATCGGCCTCTGCATTGGGCGCGACAATCTGTAGCGTCTCACCCGGCTTAGCGTGATTCGCCCAGCTTGAAGCAGGCCCGGTATCACCGTGCAGCACAAAATCGATTGTTGCCTGCTGTGATTCCTGTGAGACAGAACGCAGCGTATAGGTACGCAAAATCGGACGACGCTCACGCGGCAGCCCCAGATAGTCCTGATACCAGGTATCGCTCACGGCCATCGGCGTCAGCTCCCCGCTTTCGCTGGCGAGCAGCAGCTTGATGCGCTGATCCGGCGCGTCCAGTTTCATCTGGCGCACTTCCGGGCCAGTGAACACACAGCGTACTAATGAAGGCGAGAGTAACGTCTTACTCTCTAAGCGTAAATTGAACAGCCGATAGGCGGAAGACGTTGTACGGGTAGCTAAAGACATAGTGAGAAAACCGTATGTTTTGTAAGGAAAATCAGTTCACGGGATAAACCCTATTCACGGCAACTTACCATAAACAAAACACTAACGATAATCATTATCACCATTCGGATGAATGTCGTGATAAAAGCAGCATTTTCTTCATCTCACAGGCCAGGGGCCGTTCTGAGCGGGGATAAAAAATCATCAAAAGACTTGTTAACAGGTCTTCTATTGCTTATTTTAAAGACCTATTAACCGTCATTAAAGGTCTGTCATGCCGAATATTATATTGAGTGATACCAGTGCTAGCGTCAGTGAACTGAAAAAGAACCCGATGGCGACGGTCAATGCTGGCGATGGTCTACCTGTCGCTATTTTGAACCGCAACCAGCCTGCGTTTTATTGCATTCCTGCGGATCTCTACGAAAAAATGCTGGATGCGCTGGACGATCAAGAACTGGTTAAGCTAATCGGTGAACGTAAAAACCAGCCGCTGGTTGACGTGGATTTGGATAGTTTCCTATGAGCTGTAGCGTCAAATTCAGGGAAGATGCGCTGAAAGAATGGCTCAAGCTCGATAAAACCATCCAGCAGCAATTTGCCAAAAAACTAAAAAAATGCTGCGAAAATCCCCATATTCCTTCGGCAAAGTTACGGGGGGTGAAGGACTGCTACAAAATAAAGCTCCGAGCGTCAGGCTTTCGTTTGGTTTATGAGGTTATTGACGACATATTGACTATCGCCGTAGTGGCGGTAGGCAAACGTGGGCGCAGCGGTGTTTATCATCTGGCGAGTGAGCGAATGAGATAACCACATTAACCTGGGAATAAAAAAACCTGAGAATAAAAAAATGCCGGCCAAATAGTTCACTATTCAACCAGCACATTTTCGTTTTTCAGAAAAGCAGTAAGACCCGCTTTCCTACTCCATCATCGCATCGTCACAAACTCTTCCGACGCAGTCGGGTGAATGGCGACGGTGTTGTCGAAGTCTTTCTTGGTTGCGCCCATTTTGACGGCGACCGCGAAGCCTTGCAGCATCTCATCCATACCAAAACCGATGCCGTGGATGCCGACGATTTTTTCTTCTTTACCCACGCAGACCAGCTTCATACGGCACGGCTGGCGGTGCTGCGTAACGGCGGTGTACATCGCGGTGAAGGCAGATTTATACACTTTCACCTGATCGTCGCCGTACTGCTCACGCGCCTGCGGCTCGGTCAGCCCAACGGTGCCAATCGGCGGGTGGCTAAAGACGACGGTTGGGATGTTGCTGTAATCCAGATGCTCGTCCGGCTTGTTATTAAACAGACGTTCGGACAAACGACGCCCCGCCGCGACAGCAACCGGCGTTAGCTCAACCGCACCAGTGTTATCACCTACGGCATAAATGCCAGGAACGTTGGTGTTCTGGAATTTATCGACATTGATGTAGCCTTTGTCGTTCAGCTCTACACCGGTGACGCTCAGGTTCAGGTTATCCGTCGCGGGTTCACGACCAACCGCCCAAATCAGGCAATCGACAGTTTGTGACTGACCGTTTTCCAGCTCCAGCGTCAGGCTGCCATCCGCGTTCTTCACAATCGCTTTCGGGATCGATTCGGTATGCAGCGTCGGCCCTTCGGTGTTCATCACTTCCACCAGCGTATCGACAATCAGCGGATCGAAGCTGCGCAGCGGTGCGTGTTTACGTACAAACAGGTGAGTTTCAGAACCCAGCCCATTCAGCACGCCGGCAATCTCTACCGCGATATAGCCTGCACCGACGATAGCCGTACGCTTCGGCAGTGCATCCAGTTCAAAGAAGCCGTCAGAATCGATACCGTATTCCGCACCGGGAATAGCAGGGTGAACCGGACGACCACCCGTCGCGATCAGGATATGGTCAGCCGTAATTTTCTCGCCGTTCACTTCCACCGTGTGCGCATCGACAAAGCGGGCAAAACCGTGGATGACATCGACCTTATTCTTGCCCAGCACGTTATCGTATGACTGGTGGATACGATCGATGTAAGCGCTACGGTTCTTAACCAGCGTGCCCCAGTTAAACTGGTTTACCGTGGTATCGAACCCGTAATCCGGCCCGTACTGATGGATCGCTTCGGCAATCTGCGCCGCATGCCACATCACTTTCTTCGGCACACAGCCGACGTTGACGCAGGTGCCGCCCAGATATTTTGCTTCGATCAACGCACATTTTTGTCCATACATCGCCGCGCGGTTGATAGACGCGATACCGCCGCTGCCGCCGCCAATAGCAAGATAGTCATAGTGTTTGGTCATCAGTGTATCCATGCTTAAGTGAATAAAATTTGCCTAGAGTGTAACGCCAGAGCCATACGCCGAATCAAGGTTATGCCTATGGTTGTGATAGGAAAAACCAACCATGTCACCCATCGCAACGGTGCGCATTACTCCGGTACGATTTGCTCCACCAGCGTATGTCCGGTGCCTTCTGGTACCAGTACGCTATGCAACCACGGCAGCACGCTCTTCATCTGAGATGCCAGTTTCCACGGCGGGTTAATCACAATCATGCCAGACGCCGTCATGCCATAGCGATCGCTGTCCGGCAGCACTGCCAGCTCAATTTGCAGAATGTTGCGAATGCCCGTGGCTTCCAGCTCTTTCAGCATGCGTTTGATGTGCTGACGCAGCACCACCGGATACCACAGCGCAAAGACGCCAGTCGCAAAGCGCTTATGCCCTTCCTGAATGCCTTTCACCACAGCCTGATAGTCCGTTTTCAGCTCATACGGTGGGTCGATTAGTACAAAGCCGCGACGGGAAAGCGGCGGCAGCTGGGATTTCAACTGCTGGTAGCCATCATCACGCAGCACTTTGGTACGCGAATCCTTCTGGAATTCATTGCGCAGCAATGGGAAATCGCTGGGGTGCAGTTCAGTCAGGTGAAGTTTGTCCTGTTCACGCAGCAGCTGGCGCGCAATCAGCGGGGAGCCGGGGTAATAGCGCAGTTGGCCGTTGTGGTTATAGGTGCGTACGGCCTGCATGTAAGGTTCAAGTTCAGCCGGAATGTCGTCACGCTGCCAGATTTTCGCGATGCCATCCAGATACTCGCCTGTGCGTTCGGCGTGTTCGCCGCTGAGCTGATAGCGACCCGCACCCGCGTGGGTATCCAGATACAGGAAAGGTTTCTCTTTCTCTTTCAGGGCAGTGATGATCAGGCTCTGAACGGTGTGTTTCAGCACGTCGGCGTGATTGCCGGCATGGAAACTGTGGCGGTAACTTAGCATGCTTGCTTTCCGGTGAAGTTTTTATAAATAACGTCGATTAACCGACAGTATAACCGCCTGCGACGGAAAATATCCCGTCAAACGCTCCCCTCTGCGAGCCGCCCCGCAAACCAGCCATTTTTATCGTCTTAAATCAGTAAATTGAGAAACATGGCCGTTTTTCATTCGATTGAAAACTACCGATATTCAGGCAGATAAAGTACGATCGCACGCTAACCATGATGGAATTGGACGTTATTCTGATGGAACCTGAATATCAGCGCTGGCTGATGGCGCTTTCCGCCCCGATGGTCGCACTCAACATCAAGTACGGTGCCCGCTTCTACGAGCCGACCTTTTATGAGCCCGGTGAACCCGTCAGTCTGAGCAACAGCTGGGGCATCACTTCCCGCGAAGGCCTGATCTCAATGATTAACGATATGACAGACGGCGGCCACGCCGAGCGTCTGGCGTATTACTATCACCTTTGGCACCACCTGACGGCATCCGAATGGCAGCAGCACTGCGCCAATCAATCTGAAGACGTACAGGGTGCACTCGCGCTGGTGAGCGAAACGGCCGCGCTATGCGGTGAAGGCGGGATCCGTGCCTGGGATCTGGGGCGCATGAGTTTCCTGAGCCGCATCGGATTACTCAACGGCTGGATTAGCGAGAAAGAGAACCTGTGGATTCACACCCGGCTGGCCGACAGGGCGCGCTACTACTACCGCAGTTGGGAGAATTATTACGCGGCGTTCTTAATCGGCCGCACCTACTGGCTCACCTTGGATGAAGAAGACCCTGAGTGCCAGCGCTACATTTTCAGCAACGCTAGCCAGAATCCTGACTACATTGACCAGATCGGCACGCTCTATACTCACCCGGACTGCCCGATTCATGACCTCGACTGGGATGTTGATCCGATAGAAATGGATAAGCCCGAGTCCTTACCAGAAGCAGAAATATAATGGACACACAATGCTGGCAGCGACTAGGCATTGAGCCGACTCAGGATCTGGATGTTATCCGTCAGGCTTATCGTCAGAAAGTACCGCAGTTTCACCCGGAAACCGACCCCGAGGGCTTTAAACAGCTGCGCGATGCGTACGACACCGCCTGTAAGCTGGCGAAGAATCCCGTACTGTCGGGTGAAGAAGAGCAGACCCCCGCCGAATCACAAAACGCCTCCTCGGCAACCGAGAAGGCCTCCGCTGAACAGGAAGAAGCGCTGGTTAACGCGTTTGAGCAGTTGTTAAGCAACCCAGCCGAACGTTTCGTTCCGCTGCACTGGGAGCGCTACATTCAGCTGTTGAATCAGCAGGATTTCGAAGTGATCGATCGCATTCGCTGGCCGCTGCTTCAGCGCTTGATGAGTGAGTCTTGTATCTCAATTCTCTGTGTCCGCATACTGGCCGAACGCCTGCGCTGGCAACAGCGACAAGGGGAGCTGTCCGGCGACGGGGTGGAAGATGTCCGCCACTTCCTCGACTCACTCGGCTATGAGGATCTGTTCGATTTTTCCCTGCTATCGCACCTGAATCTGCCCGCACAGTTGGAAACTATCTTCTATTTCCAGCAGGCCAATGGCATGTACTGGAATCGGCCGGCGTTCATGCTGGGCACCCTGCTGCGCACCCCGACCGCAATTTATTGGCCCGATAGCCCTACGCTGATGCAAAAGCTCGTGCGCTGGCACAGCCACGCCGGTGTACCCAACGCCATCCTGCGCGATTACTGTCTACAACAGTTGGATGCGACTCCACACGACGCGGAATGGCTCGAACTCAGCGCCAGCCTCTGTTCGCTTACCGGAGAAAACGAGCAGGCCTTTACGCTGTGGCTGACGCTTTATCAGCAAACCCGCCATGCACAGGCGGAACAATGGCTGATTAACTGGTGCAAACAGCATCAGCCGGATGCGCTTCCCTTACTGATTCAGTCGTTCAACTATACGCCAGCGCCAGACCTGACAGGGTTAGCGCTGGACGATCCGCGCCAGCGTTTCTTCATTTCTCAGCACAACACCCAGATGCTGATACGCTGGGGGGAGGCGCTGAAACTGCCGCTGTCGCCTATGGCAGAAAGCTATGCCCGTTGGAAGCTGGGCAAACAGGATTTGCAGGATATCTACCGACATCTGCTGCTGCACAGCGGGGAGGCGATTCAGGATCGCCTGTATTGGCACGCCAGCATGTTAACCGTGGGTAATGAACGCCTGTTGCAGGACATTCTGGCGCAGCCGTTGCCCGAGGAACCGCTGTATGCGTTGATCTTACAGGGATTACAGTTTCAGGCGACACAGCGCCTATCCTGGCTGCACACTTCCGGCGCGATTCACGCCTTCACGGAATGGCTGTATTCGCCGTCAGAAGAAACGTTGCCCAGCATATTCACTAACCAGAAATCGTCCGCCTGGCTACAAGCGCAAACCTGGCTGCGACAATGGCGTCCGCTGTCGCTGAATCAGTTGAACAAGCTGTATCGCAGCGGCATACATACGGAAGACATCGACCCGATCAACGATTGTCTGGTCGAGCTATCCGCACGCTACCAGTGCGATGTGTCTCTGGTGCCGCAAGGAGCGGAGACACCGCAGGATCTCAGCGCTAAAGAGGAATTGAGACAGGCTATTCTGATCGCATTAATGATGACCGATCCAACCTCTTGTCTGGGTTTACCGCGTCAATCGGTGCTGCCCGAACTGGCCTTAACCCACCCTGCACATTCGCTCTCTCGGCTCTTCCGCAAGGCAGAGTGCCACGATGGTGATGCGGTAACGCCGTTGAAAAAACAGCTGGAACTCACCGATCCGCTGCACTATCACTGCTGGATGAACTTCCCCGCGTCTATTGAGGAATATCTCAGCAGCAGGGAGACTTACAGCGAGTCCGCTGCAAGCCATTTTTATCTTACCGATGAGCATTGGCAGGCGGAACTGGCGAAATCGCCCATCATCTACCAGATCTTTTTCCACGCGTGTTATGCCCTTATGGGAGAGGAAGAACAGGTCGGGCAACACCTTGAGCGGCTGGCCGCTATTTCCGTAGAAAGGGAGCAGGAAGATGCGATCCGCACTGCCTTTACCGAAGGGTCGGATGAACTGGAGAAACAGCTAAAACAGCTCTCCGACGACAAACGGGTCACGCTCATCGGCAAGCTGATTCAGAACTGTGCGAAGGATGACACGTCATTATTCGATAACAGCGATCAGGAATTTCTAACCGAACATCTGTCCTATCCGCACGAAGACGTTACGCTGAGATTGGTGTCGAAAGTGCTGCTGCAATGTGCCGATCGGCGTGAACGTCAGTTCCAGGCATCACAGGCTAAAAAGAGCTACTGGTGGCAACTGTGGCGCACGAACGCTCGCATCGGCCGTCTCGGTTTTCTGATGCAGGCCGGGTTGGGAAGCTATTTTCTCTATCGCGCGAGTGACTGGATTGGGTCGCCACCGGCGTTTATTGAAGGGCTGCTGATGGTGCTCATCGTGCTCAATCTGCTGAGTGCGACGCGTCGACGCTATAACGATATCGGTTCCAATATGCCGTGGGTGATGAGTTTCTTCACCCTACTCATACCGCTGTTTCTGCTGCTCCCCTTGCTGACACCGAGTCTTAAGCGCTGGAACCAATTCGGGCCGCCGCCGGCTGGCAAGAAAGTCGAAACGGACACCACGCCTAGCTGACGACAGTGAATCGGGCGGCGTAGCAATGACACGCCGCCCAAATATCAACGAGATACCTCATCCAGATATTGCTCAATACGCTGCCGCGTTTCGTCAATCGCCGGAGAGTATTGCCCTGCCAACACCTGTTCAAAATCCCGCAGCCAGAAGCCAATCTGTTCCCGCTCTTCCATACGCGTCTGCGCCCAGGCTTTTTCCAGCCGCGCCAGCAGGTTGCGGTTCATCAAGTTATCTCTGGGGTGGATCTTCAGCGCTTGCAGTTTCTGATGACTTTTCTGCTGCTGCTCGGCACTCAGGCCGGTCGGACTGCGATCGATCACTTTCGTGAAATTATCGCCGCTGTCCGGCAGATTAACATCCACTTCCAGCAGCCCATTGATGTCATAGCTGAAACGTACTTCAATGGATTGCTTATACGATTTCGCTTTTATCGGCATGGTGAATTCATCGATAAACACGTTGTTATCGACGTAAGGGCTTTCCCCCTGATAGATCGCGATGCAGATATTGTCTTGTCCGGCGGAACCCGTGGAAAACGTCTCGACCCGCGAGGTCGGCACCACCGTATTGCGCTCCAGTATCGGGGAAAACAGACCGCTTTGTTTGTCGTTGGCGGTTTTAATCCCGAGGGTATACGGGCAAACGTCCGTCAGGATCACTTCTTCGATGTCCTGCTCACGCAACCGACAGGCGGCCTGCACCGCCGCGCCTTTGGCGACCACGGTATCGGCATCCAGATGCTGATAAGGTAATTTGCCAAACAGCCTGGCCACCAGCTTCTGGATAACCGACATCTTTGATGCCCCGCCGACCAGCACCACATGGTCTAGCTGCTCAGGCTTCAGGCGGGCATCATGCAGCGCCTGTTCTATTGGCGCGCGAATGCGGTTCATCAACGGCAGCCAGGCGGCGTCGATTTCTTCATTATCCAGTACGATGCGCCATTCTTCCTCGCGCCAGTGCCATACCAGCTCATTCGATTGAGAAGGAAAGCCAGGCTGACATTTTAACGCTTCTGCGAGGCTGTAAAGACGTGCCAGATCGGTCGCGGGAATCGCCGAATCCTCAAGTTTCCACGCATTCAGACAGGTTTTCACCATCACCTGCGTGAAGTCTTCTCCACCCAGATAGTTGTCGCCCGCCGAGCTGTGTACTTCGATTAGCGGAAACGCGTATTCCAACACGCTGACGTCAAAAGTGCCGCCGCCTAAATCGAAGACCAGCGAACGCCCTAACTCCTGCGTGTGTAAGCCATAGGCCATAGAAGCAGCGGTGGGTTCATTGATTAAGCGAACGGCATTCAGATCGGCCAGTTCTGCCGCAAAACGCGTCTGCTTACGCTGTTCATCGCTGAAGTAGGCTGGCACCGAGATCACCACATCCTTAATGGGGTGCCCGAGGTAACTTTCCGCATCGGCTTTGAGCGATTTCAACACCATGGCCGACAGTTCGGCGGGAGAGAACGTTTTATCCCCGAGTCGGAAGGCTTTCTTACTCCCCATGTAACGCTTAAACAGCGACGCCGACACCTGCGGGTGCGTGGTCAAACGGGAAATCGCGGGTTTACCAACCAGAATGCTACCGTCTTCATCAATACTGACGGCCGAGGGCGTGAAGTGATCATTCAGCGCATTCGGTATCAGGTGGGCCTCGCCATGTTGCCAAACGCTAATCAGGCTGTTCGTCGTGCCCAGATCGATACCAATCGCCAGAGAAGCGTCTTGCGGGTGCGTCATGCTGTTATTCCTTATTTAACCATTCCGTACACTACTTATTCCCAGAGTGCCCATCAGGCGCAGATCAGTAGCCCGTTCGGCGAGCAGGGCAATAGTATATACATACTGATCGGGAAAAGACCGCGCACGACAGATTCAGGAATATTTTTCAACAGATCTGGTGAGTGATAAATAAGCGTTATATTATTTACTATATAACGATCATTCACGGAGCATTATCATGGGAAACCATTTTGAGCGGGGCGTCCTCGCGGGGCTGAGATCCGCCAACCCAAAATCCACCAACGACATTAATCCCTACTGCTACGACTATCGGCGCGGCTATATCTGTGGCTATGCTCACAATTTGGCTGAAACCAAGGGCGACCGCCAGCAGGCCGCCTTCGAGGCAGGGTTGTTGTCACGCCGCTACGGGCTGGAGCGGGAGAGAGTCGCAGAGTTCTTTACCGAACAAGGCAACCCGTACGCGATTCGGTTTTTTTTATGCAGGCTATGATGCGCACACGCCGCGCTAGTGAACGCCAGTTAGCGGCGCGCTTCCCGTAAATCAAAGCTAATGGGGATGGTGATGGTGAGCTGCGCATTATCCCCTATCACCTCTGCTGGCGGAGCCGGAAGCGGCTGAGCACGCTGCGGCAAGGCGACAGATTCCTTATCCAGCGGCATCACGCCGCTGCTGCTGGCTAACGAAACGGCCAGCACGTTCCCCGTCCGATCCAACGTCACGCGAATCTGGGCGACGCCCTGCAATCGCTGCCGCACCGCCTGCGCCGGATACCGTTTATAGCGGCTCAGGTGTGCCAGCAGTTGGCTGCTCCAGTCCGCCACCCCTTTGTGCATCTGCGCGGCATCGCTGTTATACGGCGCAGCAACTTGCTGGCTGCTGCCCGGCAGCGGCGCGCTGGTGACGGGTGCGGGCGGTTTTTCCGATGGCGCAATCTCTTCCTGTGGCGTGGTCTCCTGCACCGGTTTTTCCATTTTTTTCTGCACTTTTTTCTGCGGCTGCGGCTTTTCCTTTTGTGCCGCCGCTATCACCGGTTTCGGCGCGGGCGCAAGCAGCGGCACCTCCTGCGTCATTTTTTCCGGCTGAGTCGCCGCTTCTTGCGGCGTGGACAGCGTCTGCTGCGGGCCGACAGGCGCATCCTGAGGGCTGGGTGTTGATTGCACACTATCCGCCACCATTAACATCATGGCGGGCGGCGGCGCTTCAATGGAAGAATCAAGCGCATGGTAGCTAATCCAGACAATCAGCCCGGCGTGTAGCGCCAATGCCAGCAGCCAGCCGCTCCCCCAACGAACCGTCGTGGCGGGCCGCACCGTATTGTATTTCAGCGTCTGTGCAGCCATTAGCCTACTGCCCCTCGCCGTGGAGAAAGGGGGGCACTCTCAATGAATGGGGCTCTGAGGAGATCATCATGCGTTCTTCATCACATCGTTAGGTATAAAACGGACAGCAGATAATAGTAAGTCGTTCAGCTACGGGGATCGGGCAGAAAAAAAGTGAAAACAGCATAAAAAGTAATGTTATTACGTTTTAGCAGGATATTTTATCGCGCAGCAATCTGAACCCAGTAGCGAGAGAAATAACGTACCTGTACAGGGAGCGCCTCGACCAGCGCCGCTAAAATATTATCGGTATCCGACAGCGGGAAGACGCCGGAAAACCGCAGGCTCTCCACCTCAGACTGGCAACGAATGATACCGCTGCGATAGCGACTCAGTTCATCAACAAAATCCACCAGACGCTGATTATCTGCCAGCAGTTGTCCTTTCACCCAAGAAGGCTCTGCCTCCGTCGTCGCTATCTGGCCACAGCGCTGCGTGGTGAACGTCGCCGTCTGCCCGCTTTTCACCACCTGTATATCCTGACCGTTCTGCTGCGGATGAAGCCTTACCGCGCCGTCATACACCGCCACCTGCGTGTGTTCATCCTGTACTCGCAGACTAAAGCGCGTCCCCAGCGCCTGCACTTTTCCCTGTGCCGTCGTCACAATGAAAGGACGCGGATACAACGCGGCCTTCTCCACCTGACCGGTTTCGATCATGACTTCACCGCGAATCAGCGTGAGCTGGCGTAGGTCATCACCGTAGGCCACATTCAGCGCCGTCTGCGTATTCAGCAGCAGCGTCGTGCCATCATCCAATACCGCATGGCGCTGTTCACCGACCTGCGTCTGGTAATCCGCCGTCAACGACTGCCAGAGGTCGGTGCGCGATCCCGCCACGCCAGCGCCGCCGGTCAGACAGAGAATCGCCAGCGCTTTGAGTACGCTGCGACGCTGCATACCGTTAAGCGTCGACAGGCTCTGGTGTGCTGCCCGAGCGTTAAGCTGACCGAGATTGGCACACACGGATTCGATATGCTGCCACGCCTGTTCGTTATCCGGCGAGGCTTCCCGCCAACGCTGCCACTCGCGGCGATCCTGTTCCGTGACGCTGTCGGACATCAGTTGCGTCAGCCACGCCACGGCTTCACGTGCGCTGTCCGGCTGAATCGGCTGACCCTGTCGGTCACGATAAAAAGTGCGATCGTTCATAGTGGCAGCGCAAAGAAACACTGGAGGTTGGCGCGTTGCAGATACTGTTTCACCGAACTGCTGGAAACCCGCAAGCGTTCGGCGATGTCGCTGTAGCGCATACCGTGGAGATGCGCCAGCAGAAAAGCTTCCCTGACCGGCGCTGGCAGGCCGTCTAATGCAGCATCAAGCTGTTCAAGAATTTCGAGGGTAAGCAGACGCGTTTCTGGAGAGGGCATACAGGCATCCGGCTGCGTGCTCAGCACATCCAGATAGGCATCTTCAATCTTTTTACGGCGGTAATGGTTGGCGACCAAACGGCGAGCCACGGTAGCCAGAAACGGGCGCGGCTGGCGAATAGTGAGCAGTTCTGGGTTCATCAGCACGCTCAGGAACGTGTCCTGTGCCAGATCTTCCGCATGCTGGGAGCAGTCCAGTTTATGACGCAGCCAGTTACACAACCAGCGGTGGTGATCGAAATAGAGCTGCTGGGCAAAGTCATTAACGCTGGCCGTCGCTTTCCTCACCATCGAACTTTACCCCAGAGCACTATTTAAACATAAGAATGATAATCGTTCTTATTTATGTTTTTTCCCTCTGACTGTCAAGTTCCGAAATGAAAATTATTCAAATTTGCTGAATTTGCATTACGCCCATGCAACATCATCCGCTAACGGGGCGGCGAGCCTAACCGCCCCGAACATCGCAATCAGAAACGCTGTAACACGCTGATTTTCACGTTACGTCCTACGCCGGATACGGATTCGCCCAGATACGGGTAGTAGTCAGTATTCAGCAGGTTATCAACCGTCACACGCGCTTCGAATCCTTTTATCGTCTGCGGCTGCCAACTGGCAAACAGACCATGCAGCACATATCCCTTCGTCTTCGGTAACGCCCAGCCAGAAGCGAGCGGGTCGCCATCTGTAGGTGAACGATCCTGCTTGCGCACAAAGTCCCCCGTCCAACCTACGGCCATATCCAGACGCGGAATTTTGGTGCCCAGCGTGGCGTGTGCTGTCGTTGGTGGGATTTCGGCAACCCAGGTTTTATTGCCCCACGGATTACGCGGAGATGCATCACGTTCTCCACGAATCGAAGAGAAAGACAGGCTGCCAAACAGCCAGCGGCTGTCGTAGAAGGATTCAATCTCAACCCCTTCAATGGTATATCCCGGCAGGTTGCGGTAAACCGACAACGGCCCGGCGCAGGAGGAATTGCTGCCCGTCTGGGAAGATGCCGCGCAATAAACACCGGTGCGTTTGAAAATTTCGTTTTTGCCACGGTTACGGAACAGCGTGGTGCGGATTTGCAGACTGTCTTCTTCCAGCATCAGGTTGTTGAAGTCCAGAATCGCCCCCAGCCGAAATGCTTTGATGCTTTCCACGTCCAGATTACGGCTACTTCCCGGCACACCCGAGGTCGCTGACTGCACTTCATATTGTTCATCAATGACGGGCGCACGCCAGGTACGGCTGGCATCGGCAAACAGCGACAGATTGTCCGTCGCCTTCCACAACGCCCCAATGCGTGGCGACCAGCCGGTATAGGTCACGCTGTTGTAGTCATGCCCCGCAGCCGGGTTGCTGCTGTTATAACGCGGAGCAACGTTGGGCCGCCCAGTATTGGTCACATGGTCATAACGCACACCCGGCGTAATCGTCACGCTCCCCAGCGTCACAGCGTCTTGCACATACAGGCTACGCGTTTCCTGATCGCCAGCCGGCATATAGTAAGGCTGTAAATAGCCGTAGTTATACTCGGCGTTATTCTTACCGGATGGATAATAGATCAGCGTGTCGCGCTTATGCTGGTGCCAGCGCATACCCACCAGCAGTTTATGATCGAGCGGGCCGGTCGTGAACTGGCTTTCGTTACTGACCTCCGCCAGCTGATCTTTATAGCTCACCCAGCTTTCATTCCCCAGCGTTCCCAGAAAACTGTCTTGTGACGCCGAATCAGGGCGTTTGTCATGCTGTTCGGTTTTTGAGGTGGCAAATGACGCCGTCAGATTCAGCCACGGCTTATCCTCCGGCGCAAAGTTCCATTTCAGCGAGTAGTTCTTATCCACCTGATCGCGGTAAACCAGCTTGCGTAGCCAGGCTTCTTCCCAACCGTAGCGATCAATGTCCCTTTGTGAAGGTGCTGTCATATCATCACGCTTCGCAGCAAACGGCTGCCAGCCGTCAGATTCGGAGCGCATGGCAGAGAGCGTCAGCGTCTGAGCGTCCGTCAGATAGATGTTAGTCTTCAGTAAATAGGACGCCATATCGCTGGTCGAATAGACAAAGCGCGTGCCGTCAGGGCGTTCGATGTTGTCGCCATCGCGCTTGCTCATGTAGAGCAGGCCATCAGCCATTCCGTCTTCCGTGCGGCCATACAGCGCGCCACTGTAAATATTTTGCCGATCGTTGGTGTGATAGCTGTATTTGGCCATCCCGCCGAAATTTTCTCCCGGTAACAGCAAATCGCCAGCGTCTTTGGTATCAACGTGAATCGTGCCGCCGAAGCCGCCGTTGCCGCTGCGAATATCATGCGGCCCTTTATCGACGTCGATCCGCTTAATCAGCTCAGGCTCAATAAACACCGAGCCCTGACGGTATTTCTCAAAGCCTTTTGGCGCGCCGTCCAGCACGACTTTGACGTCTTCCATGTCGCCCATGCCCCAGATATTCAGGCTTTGCCCACCCGGACGGGGAGACCCCGCCATCGATACGCCGGGGAGCTTATCGAGCAGGCTGGCAATATTATCGGCCTGGACGCGGTCAACATCGGCCTGACGCAACACCGAACGTCCGGCGGCGGCGCTGTCCGATGTTCCGCCAACAACCGACAGCGTCGGGATCATCAGGCTGCCGTCGCTTCCCACGGCGGCAAGCGTGGATTCCAGCCGATAGCCCGTGGCCGTCTGGACCGCACTCAGTCCCGTTCCCGCCAGCGCAGCCGCAAAGGCTTCCTGAACGGTGTAAGTTCCCTGCACGCTCCCGCTGGTTTTATTCTGTGTTTGATCGGGAGAAAACGTGAGAATGACATTGGCGCGGCTGGCAATAGCCTGCAACGTAGATCCGAGCGGCCCTGCCGGAATGGAAAACGCCACTGTCGGTGCTGCGGCAGAAGCGACCGTTTCCGCCGCCAGCGTCGAACTGACCGTTCCGGCACTCAAGATCAACACGCCGGACAGCGCCAGATGCACTGCCCGCGCTACAGCCAAGGTAGGTTTATGCGCGATGCCCCCACCCTTATGATTATTTATCGCCATTGTCATTCCCCTGAAATATTGAAAAAAAAGACACATCAGGTAGGTCACGCGAAAAACCAAATCGGGCAGAAAAAGTGCAAAAAATTTCAGAGAAACGTCTTTAGCACAGTGTTAACGACCGCGTTCAGGTAACGTACGGGATGCTTTATGACGAAAAAACGCACCGTTGCTCACGAGGTGCACCGCCTCCGCCATTGATTTTCACGGCGCTTGACCTCATCTTAGTGATTAATCCGCAGTAGATATCCGCCTTGCCGGCCTTTATTCAACAGATTCCACTTACCGGCAACGAGATCACCCACAATTATCAGGACGGCACCATGACGAATCCATTACTGACCTCATTTACCCTGCCCCCGTTCTCCAGCATCAAAACGGAAGATATTGTCCCTGCGGTGAAGTCCGCACTGGATGAATGCCGCGAGACGGTAGAACGCGTGGTGGCGCAAGCGGGGCCGTTTACGTGGGATAATCTGTGCCAACCGCTGGCAGACAGCGACGATCGTCTTGGCCGCATCTTCTCCCCCATCAGCCACCTGAACGCGGTGAAGAACAGCCCAGAGCTGCGTGCGGTTTATGAAGAATGTCTGCCGCTGCTGTCTGAACACAGCACCTGGGTCGGCCAACATGCCGGACTCTATCAGGCCTATCGCAGCCTGCGCGACGGCGAGCACTATGCCGCATTGAGCCTGGCGCAGAAAAAATCCGTGGATAACGCGCTGCGCGATTTTGAGCTGTCCGGTATCGGCCTGTCGCCGGAAAAACAGAAACGCTACGGCGAAATTTCCGCTCGCCTTTCCGAACTTGGTTCGCAGTACAGCAACAACGTGCTGGATGCCACGATGGGCTGGAGCAAGCTGATTACCGACGTCGCCGAGCTGGATGGCATGCCGGAAAGCGCGCTGGCAGCCGCCAAGGCGCAGGCTGAAGCCAAAGAACAAGACGGCTGGCTGCTGACGCTGGATATCCCAAGCTACCTGCCAGTGATGACCTACTGCACCAATCAGGCGCTGCGCGAAGAGATGTACCGTGCCTACGGCACGCGCGCCTCCGATCAGGGGCCGAACGCAGGTAAGTGGGACAACAGTGAGGTGATGGCAGAAGAGCTGGCACTGCGTCACGAGCTGGCACAGCTGCTGGGCTTCGACAGCTATGCGCACAAGTCGCTGGCGACCAAAATGGCGGAAAACCCACAGCAGGTACTCGACTTCCTGACCGATCTGGCGAAACGCGCTCGTCCACAGGCGGAAGAAGAACTCGCGCAGCTGCGTGCCTTCGCCAAAGAACACTACGGCGTAGAAGAATTGCAGGCCTGGGATATCACCTACTACAGCGAACAGCAGAAGCAACACCGATATTCCATCAGCGACGAGCAGCTTCGCCCATACTTCCCAGAAGAACGCGCGGTGAACGGCCTGTTCGAAGTGGTTAAACGCATCTACGGCATCACCGCCAAAGAGCGTAAAGACGTCGATGTCTGGCACCCGGACGTTCGCTTCTTCGATCTGTTCGATGAAAGCGGTGAACTGCGCGGCAGCTTCTACCTCGATTTATACGCCCGTGAACACAAGCGTGGCGGAGCCTGGATGGACGACTGCGCGGGTAAACTGCGTAAAGGCAACGGTGAACTGCAAAAACCAGTCGCCTATCTGGTCTGTAACTTCAACCGTCCGGTCAACGGCAAACCCGCGCTGTTTACTCACGACGAAGTCACCACGCTGTTCCACGAATTCGGTCACGGCCTGCACCACATGCTGACCCAGATCGATACCGCCGGTGTCGCTGGCATCAACGGCGTACCTTGGGATGCGGTCGAACTGCCGAGTCAGTTCATGGAAAACTGGTGCTGGGAACCGGAAGCACTGGCCTTTATCTCCGGCCACCACGAAACCGGTGAACCGCTACCGCAGGAACTGCTGGATAAAATGCTGGCAGCGAAGAACTATCAGGCCGCGCTGTTCATTCTGCGTCAGCTGGAATTCGGCCTGTTCGATTTCCGCCTGCATGCCGAGTTTGATCCTGCGAAAGGCGCACAGATTCTGCCGACGTTGGCCGAAATCAAAGCGCAGGTGGCCGTGGTGCCAAGCCCAAGCTGGGGCCGCTTCCCGCACGCGTTCAGCCACATCTTCGCGGGCGGCTATGCCGCAGGCTATTACAGCTATCTGTGGGCGGACGTGCTGGCGGCGGATGCTTATTCCCGCTTCGAGGAAGAAGGTATCTTCAACCGTGAAACCGGCCAGTCATTCCTGGATAACATCCTGACCCGCGGCGGCTCCGAAGAGCCGATGGAGCTGTTCAAACGCTTCCGTGGCCGTGAACCTCAGTTGGATGCCATGCTCGCGCATTACGGCATCAAAGGATGAGCATCTGCTTAATCGCAGAGGAAGGCGCCGATAGTGGCGCCTTATCTTCTCTGGCCGCACGCTGGGGTCTGGTTTCCGATCCCGATGCGGTCATGGCGCTGGTGCTGACTGCGGAACGTCTGGAACTGCGTAAGCAGGACGAACCGAAGCTCGGTGCTATTTTCGTGGATTTCGTTGGTGGGGCGATGGCGCACCGTCGCCGCTTTGGCGGCGGACGCGGCGAGGCTGTTGCCAAAGCTGTCGGTATCAAAAAAGATTACCTGCCGGATGTCGTGGATGCGACGGCCGGGCTGGGGCGCGATGCCTTCGTGCTGGCCGCATTAGGCTGCCACGTACGCATGGTGGAGCGTAATCCAGTGGTTGCGGCACTGCTGGACGACGGATTGCAGCGTGGCTATCGGGACGCAGAAATTGGCCCATGGCTACGGGAGCGGCTGACGTTGCTGCACGCGTCGAGCATGACCGCGCTGCGCGATATCACGCCGCCGCCGGATGTGGTTTATCTCGATCCGATGTTCCCACATAAACAAAAGAGCGCGCTGGTGAAGAAAGAAATGCGGGTGTTTCAGTCGCTGGTGGGTGCGGATGACGATGCCGATGCGCTGCTGGAGCCCGCCCGTGCGCTGGCGAAAAAACGCGTCGTGGTGAAGCGGCCAGACTATGCACCGCCGCTGGCTGGCGTACCGGCACAGTCTATGCTGGAAACCAAAAGCCACCGTTTTGATTTCTATCTTCCCGCCTGAACAATCTCATCGCCGCGACGCTAAGCGTATCGGCGACTAAAAACTTAGCCTGCTTCGCATTTCCTACGCTGCTTTTGCAAAGTCTGTGGCACTAATGAGAAGCAAATCGCATAATTCCACGCTATCACCTTTTATGACACTAAGATGACATAATGAAAAAAACGCTTCTGTCACTTCTGCTTTGTTTGAGTACTTCTGCTATGGCCGCTCAAGAACCCGTCAATATTACGATTCTGGGGACATCCGATCTGCATGGCACCTTTGTTCCCTGGGATTATGCCACCGACACCGCCAACATGGCTGGCAGCCTGAGTCAGATCGCCACGCAGGTGCATAAGGTTCGTGCGCAGCAGCCGAATGTGATTCTGGTTGATGCGGGCGATACCATTCAGGGCAACTTTGTCGAAACCTTCAAGAATGACAAAACCAGCCCGATGATCCTCGGTTTTAACGCCCTGAATTATGACGTCTGGGTGCTGGGCAACCACGAGTTCGATTTCGGCCTGAACGTGCTTTCCACTTCGCTTGACCAGTTCAAAGGCACCGCGCTGGCGGGCAACATTTTTTGGGAAAGCGGTAAACCTTACTTACCCGCCTATAAAATTGTCGAACGACAGGGCGTGAAGATTGGCATCATCGGTATGGATACGCCGATGACCGCGGAATTCGCCAAAGGCACTGACCGCGTGAAAGGGCTGAACTTTACCGATCCCGTCGGGGCGGTCAAAACCGTTATCCAGCAAATCCACGGCAACGTGGATGCCATCGTGCTCGTCGCCCATATGGGCATCGATAACGAGAACCAACGACCGGGCACCGGCGTCGGTGATATTGCCCGCGCGAATCCTGAATTAGCCGCCATCGTCGCAGGCCATATGCACGTAAAAGTGGACAAAGAGGTGATTAATGGCGTGATCGTCACCGAACCGGACAGATATGGCCGCGCACTGTCGCGCATCGATTTGCAGTTTGAACAGCAGAATGGCAAATACGTGCTGATCAACAAAGACAGCTATACCTATTCGATTAAGGACGTGGATTCTGACCGCAAGATGGAAGACATCTACGAGCCTTATCACAATACCCTGCGCGCCAACGCTAACCGTCCGATTGCGCAGCTCCTCGGGCACGATCTGGTGCCGCAAGATGCCGTGAAAGGCATTCCTCAGGTACACGTGCAGGACACGGGCATCAGCGCCCTGTTCCAGGAAGCCAGCCGTCATTACGCCCCTAAAGCGCAGGTTGTCGCACTGCAAATCGATAACGACCGGCCTAAGCTGAACGTCGGCACCATCGCCGCGAAAGACATTGCCTTTAACTATCAATACGCTGGCGGCGAGATCACGGTTTATCAGCTCACCGGTAAAGAACTGAAGAAATACATGGAATGGTCAGCGGGTTATTTCAACCAGTTGCAGGATGGCGATGTGACTTACAGCTTCAATCCGCAGCGCCGCGCGTCCAAGTATTCCACCAATGATTTCTTCGACGGCGTGACGTACACCATCGATCTGACGAAACCCGCCGGGCAGCGCATCACCGACCTGAAAATGAATAACGGCACGCCGGTTACCGACGACATGCCGATTCGTCTGGGCATGAACAGCTACCGCATGGGCCACCTGACGCAGAAAGGCGGCGTGCTGGAAGGCATGCAGTTCCCGGTACTGTCGGATACTAAAGTGGAATATGGCGAAGAGGCAGGCACAATTCGTAACCTGACCATCCGCTATCTGACCGAAGTGAAAAAAGGCCAATACGAGGGTACGGTGCCGCAGCGCTGGAAGCTGGCAGGATTGCAGGGCTATGAGCGCGAACGCCGCATCATCGAATCGCTGCTCAACAACGGGAAAATCAGCGTGCCAACCTCAGACGACGGTCGCTACAGCAACGTGCAATCCATCAACGTGAAAGCATTACTGCTGCCGGATACCGCACAGAGAGAAAAACGCGTAGCGGAATTGACGCAACAGCGCGACAGCGCCACCAACGCGTTGACCAAACAGCGGCTGAACGATCAACTGACGATTATCGCGGCCATTAACTAACCGACACTTCAGCGGGAATCCAAGATCGCTGACCGCCTGTGTCGAGCGGTGATAATGGAGAGATCGTAAAGACGCTGCACAGCCTGCCATTGGCAGGCTGTATTATCTCTCGCTGCGGGCTTTCCAGCGTTCGCTCGTCAGGTAGCCGTTCACGCCCACATCCAGGAAAGGACGTGGCGGCAAGTAATTTGCCTGTCCGAGCGATTGCATATCGCCAATCAGTGGGTTGTCTTCACCTAGCGCCAAATCCGCCAGAATATGCCCGGCAGCAGTTTGCTTCGATAGCCCCGCCCCGTTACAACCTGCGGACGCGTACACATTATCGCTTAGCTGCCCCCAAATTGGCGCGCCGTTGCGCGTGACGCTAATCAATCCTGACCAGGTATGCGCCATCTTCACATCGCTCAACTGCGGGAACATCCGGGCAAAAATAGCCGCGTGACGACGCGCATGGCGTCCGGTTTCTACCGCGCTATTGACCAGCTCCGGGGTAAATTTCACATGCTCCCGAATCAGGAAACGATGGTCACGCGTATAGCGCAGCGTCGCGCTGGCTAGCGCATTGACCGGCGTCAGCCCCCAGTCCGGCATATCGCCCATACGTGCTAGCTGTTCCGCATTTAGTGGTTCCGTCAGCGTCGCGAAGGTCGCCACGGCAAACACCCGGCCATTGAACAGCGGCAGGCCGCGCGCCGCGCCGTTAATCGCCATCATCAGCTTATCCGCCTGAATCTCTCCATAGGGCGTTTCCACGCGAATGCGCGATCCAGTTTCGATATTCAACGCCGGAGAATGGGCGTAAACCGTCACGTTCTTCGGCAGATTCGCCACCAGCCCGACCACCAGCGCCGCCGGGTTTAGCAAAATGCAATTGGGGGTGTACACCGCACGATGATAGAAAGACGTGCCGAGGCGCCGGGCAAGCTCGTCTTTTTCCACCACCTGATAGGATTCACCCAAATCGTCCAATTCGCGGACATAGGTATCGATCAGACCGTTAAACGTTGAACTGACGGCGCAGTGATATTTCCCCGCCACGCTCCAGTCACACGCGATAGCATGACGATCCACCTTCTCTTTCAGATGCGCCACGCCGGACTGCAACAGGCGACGATACGCCGCCGCTTTTTCCAGCTCGGCCGTCGAACTGCCGATGTTGTGCGGCAAATCGATAACGAAACCAGAGTTACGCCCAGAGGCATTGTCGCCAATCTCCCCCGCATCCAGCAGGATAATGTGTTTATCCGGGCGCTGTTCAGCCAGACGCTGTGCAAAGGCAATCCCCGCATAGCCCGCGCCGATCACCAGCCAGTCCGCCGTTGTTTTTCCGCGCTGCTGCGGGTAATTCGGTTTATCGATAAGATCTGCCGACCAGCCATTACGATTCTGATCGAAAGGAAGATGTTTGATTTTCACAATGGTGTAAGCCTTGAAGGGAACGGGTTGTACCAGAAGACTGACGATACGCAATGCTGATTAAGATAAAGAAAGGCAGGAAGCGGTGTCCAGCAAGAAATGTCGCTAACACTTAGATAAATAAATGAAAAGTCAAAGCGCCTGCGAATGCAGGCGCTTTAAGTAAACAGTCGTTACACGACGCCCTGCGCCAGCATCGCGTCGGCCACTTTTACAAAGCCCGCCACGTTGGCACCGCGCACGTAGTTAGTCTGGCTGTTTTCACCGCCGTACTGCACACAGGCATTGTGAATATCCAGCATGATGTGGTGCAGACGCGCATCCACCTTCTCGGCTTTCCAGCCCAAACGTGCCGCGTTCTGCGCCATTTCCAGCCCAGATGTCGCTACGCCGCCGGCGTTGGCCGCTTTGCCCGGCGCAAACAACACGCCTGCATCCAGGAACGCATCGGTCGCTGGGATCGTGGTTGGCATGTTGGCACCTTCTGCCACGGCTTTCACACCGTTAGCAATCAGCGTCTGCGCCGCAGGCAGATCCAGCTCATTCTGCGTCGCACACGGCAGCGCGATGTCTACCGGTACTTCCCACGGCGTTTTGCCTGCGAGGTAGGTCAGCTTCGCTTCGCGCGCATAATCTTCCACGCGGCCATAGCGTTTGTTTTTAATCTCTTCCAGCAGCGCCAGTTTCTCTGGGGTAAACCCGCTCTCATCCACCACCGTGCCGTTAGAATCCGATGCCGTAACCACGCGTGCACCCAGTTCCATCGCTTTTTCAATCGCGTACTGCGCCACATTACCAGAACCGGATACCGCGACACTCATACCTTCAAAGCCCAGACCGTGGCGTTTCAGCATCGCTTCCGTGAAGTAGATCAGGCCGTAGCCCGTCGCTTCAGGGCGGATCAGACTGCCGCCGAACGACAATCCTTTACCCGTGAAGACGCACGCGGTGTTATTGGTCAGTTTCTTCATCATGCCGGTCATGAAACCGACTTCACGGCCACCCACACCGATGTCGCCCGCCGGAACGTCCGTATCCGCGCCCAGATGACGATACAGCTCCGTCATCAACGCCTGACAGAAACGCATGACTTCGCCCTGGCTTTTCCCTTTCGGGTTAAAGTCCGAGCCGCCTTTGCCGCCGCCCATTGGCAACGTCGTCAGCGCATTTTTGAAGGTCTGTTCGAATCCGAGGAATTTCAGAATCGACAGGTTAACGGACGGGTGGAAACGCATGCCGCCTTTGTACGGACCAATCGCGGAGCTGAACTGGACACGCCAGGCGCGGTTCACCTGTACCTGACCTTTGTCGTCCGTCCATGCGACGCGGAACTGAATCACGCGTTCCGGTTCTACCAATCGTTCCAGCAGGCTGTAATCCGCATAGTGAGGGTTCTGCTCCAGAAAAGGCCACAGAGTGGAAAGAACTTCATTAACGGCCTGTAGAAACTCAGGCTGATGCGGATCGCGTTGTTGAACAGAATCAAGAAAACTTGCCAGAGATACGATTTGTGCCATGAACAGCTCCTGATTGAACGAATAAGTCCCCGTCTGCTTCTTTATTTTTAGACACGCAGAAGCTTGTGGGATCGGTGAAAATGATGTTGTGTCCTCTGGACTATAACACTGGCGATGGATATTTAAGCAAGCGTTTTCTTTTCAGATAAACGTTATAATCCAATGGGATAGGAAGGGTTTTTTGGCGATTTGAGAAGAGAAATTTGCTATAAGTTTTTGTTATATAACAAAAGGCACAGCTAAGAAGCCGTGCCTTTCATCACTGAAAAAAAATGCAAGAAAAGCTAATTTTTATTCGTCTTCATCATCACGCAACGGCACGATGAGCATGTCGACATGTACGGTATTAATCAGCTGACGAGCAGAAGACATCAGTTTGCTCCAGAAGTCCTGATGGTGGCCGCACAGCACGAGGTCGACATCGTATTTCTTAATCGCATCAACCAGCACCTGCCCTAAATCGCCGCTGCCGCTCAGCGTCTCGCTGATAGGGTAGCCCGCGTTCTGGGACAGCTCAGACAACGCATTCTGGGTTTCTTCGGAGATACGCTGTTGCATGTCACCCAGATTGACGTCGATAAGCCCGGTGTAGAGATCGGAGTAGTTCACATCGACGTGGATTAACGACACTTTCGCATTGTACGGTCTTGCCATTGAAACCGCTTTTTCCACTAACACTTTGCTTTCTGGAGAAAGGTCAACAGCAATAAGGATGTGTTTGTAAGCCATAATAAGACTCCTTCCGTAAAGACTAATTAAGGGTTAGCAGATATTTATCCTGCCAATCTGATACTTAACAGCGGATTACAGGATAGCACTCGTCCACGCTATCGGACTGTTCAGTCGATCACAACCCGTTTTCAAACCTGTTAATTCTATTGATAAGTGTAGTAGAAACCGCTCCTTTTCACAGTTAAATCGCGTAGCTTCTCCTTTCAGAAAGGACATTATCTTGTTGAAAATCGTCCTTCATGCCGATTGCGCCTGCCTCTCTGGCACAAACGAACATTCTTCTTCTACACTACAAGTAGGGAGCGGTGAGCCTGTCCGCCGCTCCCTGGGATGGAAAACGAGAATGGGGCTAGCCGTGATGCCGTTGGCTATCCAAAATGACAATAAAATCGTGCGCAAGCGCGTGGCATAACTATTCGTAGAAAAATGTCACAGACAAACGTCGTAGATAAGCGTCGCGGATAAAGAGTAACGCTTGTCATCGGTGACAGGTGGACAACGGGAAGGTATGGCCATCGAATCTGACGAATAGAACGACCGGGAGGGAAGCATGATTAGTACATTTGCGCTTTTCTGGGCTTTATGTATCGTCTGCATCATCAATATGGCGAGGTACTACTCTTCATTACGCGTGTTACTGCTGATTTTGCGTGACTGTGACCCGCTGCTTTACCAATACGTTGACGGGGGTGGCTTCTTTACATCGCACGGCCAGCCAAGTAAACAAATCCGGCTGGTACGCTATATCTACGCGCAACGCTATCTTGATCATCACGACCCTGAGTTTATTCGCCGTTGCGAGCGAGTGCGGGGACAGTTTCTGCTTACGACCGCCCTGTGTGGCCTTATCGTCATCAGTCTGTTTGCGATGACAATATGGTATTAAACGCGGGTACTTACACACATTAACACCATCATTGGTATGACACCATGAACGTCGATAAAAAGTAAAAAGGCGATTCCCCACAGAATCGCCTTTTTTATTTTATGCGTGATGAATTACCGCAATTAGATCAATTTCAACGCCAGCCAGTACAGCGTACCGGACATCAGCATTGAGACAGGCAGCGTCAACACCCAGGCAAGCAGAATACTTCTTATCGTTTTGCCCTGTACGCCACCACCGTCCGCAATCATCGTCCCGGCAACCGCCGAGGACAATACGTGCGTGGTGGATACTGGCATACCGGTATAGCTGGCAACGCCTATCGACAAGGCCGCCGTCACCTGCGCCGAAACGCCCTGTGCGTACGTCATGCCTTTCTTACCAATCTTCTCACCGATGGTCACTGCAACGCGTTTCCAGCCCACCATGGTGCCCAGAGACAGCGCCAATGCGACAGCGACGATAATCCAAAGAGGGGCATACTCAATCGTCTGCAGCATGTCTTTACGCAGGTTGCTCAGGTAGCGCTTATCTTCGCCCGGCGTTTCTGGCAGCTTGATCACCCGATCCATCGTGTCAGAGATACACATCAGCAAACGACGTACTCTGCTGCGATCGTCAGGGTTCAACTGGTCGTAACTTTTCAGGTTACTCAGCAGGCCCTGTGTACGGTCAATCGCAATCATCACGCGTGAACTGTCACAGTGAAACTCTTTCTGACCGTTGCCGGGAATCGTGCTTTCTGGCGTAGGAATCACTGGCGGAGACAGGTCGATAACATGCGTCAGCGCGTCGCCATGCTGCCTGTAGTATTCCTGCAAATTGACAACGGCATCACGGGTACGGCTGATGTCATAGCCAGACGCGTTCATGTTGACAATAAACCCGGCTGGCGCGACGCCAATCAGCACCAGCATAATCAAGCCGATACCTTTCTGACCGTCGTTTGCACCGTGAGAGAAACTCACCCCAATTGCCGATAAAATCAGCGCGGTACGCGTCCAGAACGGTGGCTTGCGTTTGCCGTCCTGCTTTTCGCGATCGACAGGCGTCAGATGCACGCGCTTGCGTTTTTTGCTGTTGTTCCAGAACCGACGCAGCACCAGCACCAGCAGGCCTGCAACCACCATCCCCACAATCGGTGAGAGCAGCAACGACAGGAAAATGCTGATCATTTTCGGCACGTTCAACGCATCCACAACGGAGGTATCCGTCAACAGCGCGTTGGTTAAACCAATACCGATAATGGAGCCGATCAGCGTGTGAGAACTGGAGGCAGGAATACCGAAGTACCAGGTACCCAGGTTCCAGATAATGGCGGCCAGCAGCATGGAAAAGACCATCGCCAGACCGTGCGCCGAACTCACGTTCAGCAATAAATCCGTGGGGAGAAGGTGAACAATTGCATAGGCCACGCTCAGGCCGCCCAGCAGTACACCGAAGAAATTAAAGACACCCGCCATAACAACAGCAAACTCGGCACGCATGGCGCGGGTATAAATAACAGTGGCAACGGCGTTCGCAGTATCGTGAAAACCGTTGATGGCTTCATACATCAGTACAAACAACAAAGCCAATATCAACATCAGGCCAGTGTAGTAATCCAAACCGGCAAATAAATGTAGCATAAACGTTAGGCCATTTAGTGGTCATGAACGCGGCGCATTATCGGCGACAAGCAGGGGTCGGGAAAAGCGAAATATGACATTTTTTTGACTTAATATGTGACGACGATCGGTGGATAAACCACTTAATCAATAAAAATCAAATAATTATATATTTTTACTAAAATACGCAAATTGTTACGCTGGTATCGAACAAAAACCAACACTACAATTTGCCGCCCTATGGCTTATCGGCCTGTGGCAATCCAAGAAGATAAAATCACTCATCGGAGAAATGCATTGTGGAACAGTTTGACGCTGTCATCATCGGTGCTGGTGCAGCAGGCATGTTTTGTGCGGCACAGGCAGGACAACGCGGACTGCGTGTTCTACTGCTCGACAACGGCAAGAAGGCTGGCCGGAAAATATTGATGTCCGGGGGCGGGCGCTGCAACTTTACCAATATGTATGCAGAGCCGGCGGCCTATCTGTCTCACAATCCTCACTTTTGTAAATCAGCACTGGCGCGTTATACCCAATGGGATTTCATCAGCCTGGTCAACAGCCACCGCATCGCTTATCACGAGAAAACGCTCGGTCAGCTATTCTGCGATGATTCCGCACAGCAAATCGTGGACATGCTGGTAACAGAATGTGAGCGGGCAAATGTCACCCTCCGTCTGCGCAGTGAAGTGACCTCGGTGGAGAAATCAGACGATCGGTTCACCGTCCAGCTAAGCAACGGCACATCATTCCAGAGTGCATCGCTGGTCGTTGCCTGCGGCGGCCTGTCGATGCCCGGCCTAGGCGCGACACCATTTGGCTACCAGCTCGCCGCACAGTTCGGTATCAACGTGCTCCCAACTCGTGCTGCACTGGTACCCTTTACGCTACACAAGCCGCTGCTCGAACAGCTGCAAACGCTCTCCGGCGTCTCCGTGACGACCGTCGTCACCACAGAAAACGGCGTGACGTTCCGTGAAAATATCCTGTTTACGCACCGTGGGCTCTCTGGCCCGGCTATTTTGCAGATCTCCAGCTACTGGCAAGCAGGTGAATTCGTCACCATCAATCTGCTACCCGATCGCGATCTCACTCAGCTTATTAATGACGAGCGCGCCGCTCACCCGAACCAAAGCCTGAAAAACACGCTGGCACAGTGGCTACCTAAACGACTGGTTGAATGCCTACAGGAGTTAGGGCAACTACCGGACGTCACATTGAAACAGCTCAACAGCGCACAGCAAACGCAGATTGAACAGAGCCTGCAACAGTGGCGCGTGCAACCAAACGGTACGGAAGGTTATCGCACAGCCGAAGTGACCATCGGCGGCGTTGACACCCGTGCGCTATCCTCCAAAACCATGGAAGCCAGTGCGGTGCCGGGGTTGTATTTCATCGGCGAAGTGGTCGATGTAACCGGCTGGCTCGGTGGCTATAACTTCCAATGGGCGTGGAGCTCAGCATGGGCCTGTGCACAGGCGCTGCCTTTTAGTAAATAGACACTATAATAATCTCTATTCAGCACTCTCCTTTGATTCACGGAGAAAAGGACGTCTCTACACAGGCCTCTGCTGCCAGAAAGGAGATGTGAATGAGCCTCATACGTAGTGAACATAAAATCAACATATTGCTGTTACTGGTTGCAGGTATGCTGCCACTGCTGCTTGGTTTATTGTTCACCTTTGTTGAGTCCAGATTAATGGTAAAGCGCGATTTGGAATCCACTGCGCAAATCGCAATGAATCATGCCGAGAATATTTCGACACAGGCATGGCAGATGGTGGATCGCCTCCAGCGCTTTTATGGTCAGCCCTGCGACGTCATCGGCGATGAATTGCAACGTCTTGGCTCGGTCTTTTCTTACTTCCGCGCTATCGGCGTTATCCATAATACTGACGTCTATTGCTCTTCAACGTTTGGCAGCACGCTGACGCCACTCAGCCGCGTCATTCAGCAGCCGCTACCGGATACCTATTCTTCTGAACGATGGAGCCTATCGATTGCTGGTTCAGATAACGTCAAAGAACGCCCAGCGCTGATCTTTGTCCAAATGCCTCCTATGGGTTACGGCGCTTATGCCATGGTCGATGCGCAATATCTGATCGATCTCATGACTGCGATTAGCAAGATTCGGGGCTATCAACTTATCCTGCAAATGGATAACGGTCACCCGATTCAAACGGGCCCAACCATTACGCCGCACAGGAGCCTATTTTCTACCTCTGCGCTTGAAATCAAATCGAGCCGCTTTCCGATTACCCTCAATATTACCGCTCCCGCCACCCAGGAAATTACCAACTGGAAGCAGGCATTTTTCACGTTTCTGCCACTGGCCATTATTCTCTCTCTGCTTTTCACTACAGCGATGTGGTACTGGCAAAAACGTAAGCTATTCTTTCGCGAAGAAATCCGTAAGGGCATCGCTAACGGCGAATTTTCCGTCTATTACCAGCCTATCTATGACGCGGAATCGAGAACCTGCACCGGAGTAGAGACGTTATTGCGCTGGCGACGCAGTAATGGGCTGTGGATTAGACCCGATATATTTATCTCTGCCGCCGAAGCAGAAAGTATGATTATTCCCATCACGCGGCATTTATTTGATCTGGTGGCGTCAGATATCGCCAGTTGGCAGGTAAAACCGGGGTTTCATCTGGGGCTCAACGTTGCAGCGGAGCATTTACATCACCCAAGTTTCGAATCAGACGTACACCGCTTCGCAGAGAAAGTCGCCGCTCATTCATTAAGCATTACACTGGAGCTGACAGAACGTAACCTCATCAGCAACGGCCCTGAAATCATACAGCGCCTGCATCAGCTGCGTGAAGATGGCTTTATGATTGCCATTGATGACTTCGGTACCGGCCACTGTTCACTCTCTTATCTGCAAAACTTCCCACTGGATTGCCTGAAAATAGATCAGGGATTTGTCAGCGCAATCTCATCACCGGATGAAGAAGCCCCGATTCTTGATGCCATTATTAATTTGAGCCATCGCATCAAGCTTCAATCTGTAGCAGAAGGCGTAGAAACCGAACAGCAGCTCATGTACTTGCAGCGGCGCGGTGTCAAATATATACAGGGATTCCTTTATGCCAAGCCGATGGACAATGAATCATTACTGGTCTGGCTTCACTACAATGGTAATAAACCGATTGAGAGCTTTATGAATAAAAACAAAGAAGGGGAAAAGCAGTAATAACCGGCGGAAGCCTGTCCACCGGTATTCAATAATAGGCAAATCAGAAACGGTAACCGACACCAATATTAAAACCGTCTACACGCGTTTCATCGATTTTCGTGCCTTCGTAGCCAATATCAATCGCCCAGTTTGCTACTGGCGTAATTTGAATACCGGCGCCGTAAGCGAAGCTGGATTTACTTTCACTACCCGATTCACGGACAGCATCTCCCTCTTCCCAACTTGATTTACCGTGGCCAATACCCGCCAAACCATAAACACTGACATATTCGTTAAAGCGGTAAGATGGACCAGCCATGAGTGAATAGTATTTCAGCTGATAAACATCACTGCTTGAATTCTGATAATACTCAGTTTGTTCCGCGCTCACATAAGTGAAAGAGCCAATAATGCCAAGAGCGGAATCGCCCTGATAATGATATTTGGCCGTAATCCCTTTTGGATCTTTAAAATCATCGACTTTCGCCTGAGCATAACCCAAAGATACGGTTTGTGTCGCCTGAGCAGCAGACATTCCCATAGCACAAGCAATCAAAGTGGAGAGTAGCAGTGTTGTTTTTTTCATGATCGAAACATCTTCCATGTTTGAATAAAAAGACGGTTTTAACAAAGCGAATATATAAGTATCGCGAATGTTGACCGCACATAAACTTACATTTAAATACGGAGAGGTAAAGTCAGCATTATTTTTAAACAATCGAGTTGATATTTATTTAAATCATTAAAAAACAAAAAGATACATATTAATCATAGTAATTAATGTGCTATTTTTAACACTATTTTTGGGAACATTCTGAACCGAAGGCCGAGAAAATATGGAAATTTTCGACGCCAAAAAATACGAAGGTAAAACCACACACTCATAAAGGTAATTTTTTCAAAGCGACTATTTTTTAAACAAAAATATTCTTAAAACGAGATTATTTTTAAACCGATAGTATGAGTAGACGATGATTCGAAACAGGAGAAAAATTGAGGATGACTTACTGAGGAAGAAAATTGGTCGGCGAGAGAGGATTCGAACCTCCGACCCACTGGTCCCAAACCAGTTGCGCTACCAAGCTGCGCTACTCGCCGAATGCGGGCGCATATTACTGCTACCTTATTAGAGCGTCAATACCTTTTTAGCAAAAGGATTCCGGCTGTCGTTAAAGTATCCATCTCTTGTATTTACAGCCTGAAACCGACGTCCTTGTCCGTGATTCATGTCAATTAGCAGATTTCTGGCACCAGTTATTTTTAGGGTTAATACCGCCGTCAGGCGATGTGTATCCCACACATCCAAGAATCGTATCAAACAGCTCTTCATGGCGATGTGTTTTGCCAACGCGCTGCTGAGCCTTCAACTGCTCGAACGCATGCTGATTATCGGCGTCAGCCAGAAACTTATCCGATGTCCATACCATCATCGGTGAACGGAACTGTTCAGGCGGTGCCATCTGACGCGGCGTGCCGTGTAAATGATAGTTATCATCGATGGATTCACCATGATCGGAGGCATAAAACACAATCGCTTTCTTATCCCGCACCTGATCAATCACGCTATCAATAAAGCTATCGGTATAGAGCACGCTATTATCGAAAGCATTAATCAACTGCTCACGCGTACAAGAGGCATCAACGCCCATACATTCTGGCTGATAGCGCGCATAGCTGCGGGGATAGCGCATGGAATACAGATAGTGGGAACCTTTGGTATGCAACACAATCAGATGCTTACCTTTGGGGTAGCGTGCCAGCGACTCCTTGACCTCGTCGACCAGCAACATATCCTGCACTGACTTGCCGTCATTGTGTTTCTCTGACGCAATCATCTCACGGAAAGAATAGTTGTTTGCCTCGATACTATTGTAAAACCACACCTCACTTTGCATAGCAAACAGCTCAGAGGTAAAGCCCAACTCTTTCAGTACGGAAAAGATATTCCGTTCTTTCAGCGTTCGCTGTGCGTTGTCTTCCGTACCGCCTTCTCGCACAAACATACAGCGCATGGAAAGTTTGGTTGAGGTATCACACGACTGACCGCGGAATGCGACCAGGTTTTTTTCTTTTGATAGCTTCGGCGTCGTATCTCGCTCGTAGCCTAACAACCCCATATGATCCCAGCGGGTGGTTTCACCGATAATGAAAACGACGTAGGTATCATCAATGCCTTTCGGCGGGACATAGGTAAAATGCTGAGCCGGATCGAAAAGATTAGAAGAATCCTGGCTCTCGTCATACTTGGTGTATGCAAATAATCCTAAAGCAGACAACCAGTTAGAAGGCAGATACGAGTGAGCGACTACACCACCATAGCTGGGCAAATCCACATTGGATTCTCGCTCGGACACTGACTGAACGTTATCCATATAGCGAAGCGGCATCCAAACCAGCGCAACAACGGCGATAAGAACCAAAAGAGGAATCAACCGCTTTCCCGGTGATTTAAGCTGTTCGATCAGCGTATGACGTAGCGAGTTCTTCCAGATCAAAAACAGCGGCAGCGCACTTACCACCAGCATCCACAGGAAAAAACGAAAACCAATGACTTCTTTAGAAAGATCAATATCCGTGGTCATGACCGCAGCAATAATGCCATAGCCAATCACAACATTAAAAAACGTCATGTAATAGCTGGCAGCAACGGAGATCAGTACCAAGAGAGAAGCGATTATCCGATAAAAACGGCGCCCCCCGAGTGAAATAATCCTCATAAGGAAAAAGGTAAATAGGATACTCACGGTCAATTCGACAAGAGCGGGAATAAACGTTGGAACCTGACTACCAGCAGAGAGTGAAAAATAATCAAACCGGCGATAATACACTGAGATATTGAGAAAAAGACCAATATAAATTGCCAGGACAAACGATAATTTGGGTTGCGAAAAAGATGCTACAAACTTCATTATGACAAGTGCTCCAACAAACCTTTCTTATTATCTGAAGCTATACGACAACATCCGTATGCCTGAGTTCAACGGAAATAATCAGACTATCAGGCATTCTATATCGCAAAACAGCAAATAGGCGCAGATCTTTAATTTATAAATTTTACTTATGATTAAGTGGGGGGGAACAGAAAAAAATTGTCCTTTTATGTGAATGAATCCACGAAAAAATAAAAGGAACGATCCCAATCTGTTATGAAAAATCACCACCGCTTATCTATGTATACCTTCACGATCTAATCGGGCAATTAATTCCACCACGATAGGGTGCTTCAGGAACGCCATAATCTCTTCCGCACGTCCCTCCCCAATACCAGGGAACTGTCGCCACTGTTGCGCTGTCCATTGCTGTAACGCCAGCCAACCTACATTATCCAATGCGCTACTGGCAGAACGAGGCACAGGAATACCCAGCGCAAGTAGCCAGCGGGATAGTGGCATATTCCGTGCCGACTGCAAGCTTGTATAAATATCTCGCGCCCGCTTATCGCCCATACCATTGACCGCATTAAGCTGTGCCTCCGTCAGAGATAGCCACGACAGCACATCCTCCAGTACATCATGCTGTATCAGGCGCTGCCACATCCCTTCACGCACTCCCGCCAGATTTAAGCCATGCTCTCCACTCAACCAGACTAAGCGCGCCAGAAATTGCTGCTGGCAAGCCACGCTATACCGAAAACAGCTAAAAGCATGGAAATCGTGTTCATTAGGGGAAACGATGGCAGGCCGCTCAGTACTACGCCATACTACATTATCCAGACGTGGAATCCCCTGCCCTGCCAGACTGACACTAACCCGATCGCCGGGCAACACATCCCACTGTTTCCAACGCGACAGCGAGCCCACATTCACCCGGCGGACCGATTTGTCATCCAATTTCAAAGGATTAAGCTTCAGTACTACGGCGACTTTACCCGTCCGTCCGACAGAAAATGCTACATCAACCACTTCAGCAACCTGATGCACAGGTGGGTATTTCCATGCGATCGCCCAGTCGGCTAATGTATTACGCCAATAGCGCCCCTGCGGCTCTTTAGTCTGGCGGATAACCACGCCATCCGTCACGAAGGGCAGCGGACTGTGATACCAGTGATGGCGCCATTTCTCCGCATCGGCGAATGACCCAATAGCATGGGTATAGTCCGCCGTCATCGCAAACCCCATTTCCTTCAATTTCTCCAGACGCTCTGGCATCGTCTTTGGGCCATCCGGCCATTCCCAGACAAACAGGCCAATCTGCGACAACACGGGAGATGGCTGATGACGACGCATCTCACCGGCCACGACCGAGCGGGCATTAACGCTGCCCTGGATACGCTGTCGATGATCGGTCATCTTCAGGAAAAGCTCCCCTTGTAGTACCAATGAGGAAGGCGCATCGGTTAATAAATGAGGAATTCCCGGAATCAGGCGCACTTTTTCCGTCCAGTCTTCACCTTGCAGGCCGTTACCCCGGCTAACCGCAGACACGAGCTTACCGTGCTGATAGACCAACGTAACAGCCACACCATCAACTTTTGGCTGAATCCATAAATCCTCACGCGGTGCGATCCATTGCACCAGTTGTCGACGATCGGACAATTTTTTCAGTCCCGTATGGGCAACAGGATGAAGCTGCTTGCCATTATCGGGTAACCGAGCAGGAATCGCGTTTTTAGGCTGAAAACAGCCTAACCACTGGTTTAACTGGTCCCGCAGTTGATCGTAAACGTCATCTTCTATCGGGCTTTTTCCTTCGGTGTAATACACGTCATCCCACAGCTCTAACTGGTGACGCAATGCATCAATTTCTTTGCCGGAACGCGTGCTATCCCAATCGGGGCACACCGCAGCCATGGCAGGAAAATTGCTGATGCCCCCCATGACGATGATGATTAAAAATGTGCGGATCCTGAGCCACATAAACCCTCCTGCCATCCATTAGCGAAGGGTCGCAGTACATAGCAACGGAGAGGAAAATACGAGGCGAAAAAAGGAGAAATGCCAAACGCGCCGCAAGATGATTCATCGTTTGCAGCTGCGATAAAAAAGACGGGAACGCGCTCCGCAATCTAAAAAAGAAACGTTGGCAAAAAGTTTTCCCGATGGCATAACGAAAAAACAGTCAGCGGAGAATTTATCGCAGCGCGACTGATGACATATAGGCGTGTATAATGCGGGGAAATGCGCATTTTTCTGCTGCATATCACCATTCACCACCGTAACCGTTAATAAAACTTCATTATGGCTCAAGGCACGTTATATATCGTTTCTGCTCCCAGTGGAGCTGGGAAATCCAGCCTGATTCAGGCGTTATTAAAAACTCAGCCGCTTTACGACACTCAGGTATCGATTTCGCATACCACGCGAGCGAAACGACCGGGAGAAAACCACGGCGAACACTATTTCTTCGTCGAAGTCGATGAATTTAAGCGTATGATTCAGGATAACGAGTTTCTGGAACACGCTGAAGTCTTTGGCAATTACTACGGTACATCCCGACCAGCAATTGAGCAGGTATTAGCGACGGGCGTTGATGTTTTTCTGGATATCGATTGGCAAGGAGCCAAGCAAATCCGTGCCCAGATGCCACACGCGCGCAGTATTTTCATTCTGCCGCCGTCAAAAGAAGAGTTGGCTCGCCGCTTGCGCGGCCGTGGACAAGACAGCGATGAAGTCATTGCCCGTCGTATGTCTCAGGCAGTGGCTGAAATGACGCACTACGGCGAGTATGATTACCTGATTGTGAATGATGATTTCGATCTGGCGCTGCTCGATCTAAAAACCATTATTCGCGCCGAACGTCTGCGTTTGAGCAGACAAAAGGTTCGGCATGATGCATTAATCACCAAACTATTGGCAGACTGACGCCTCTTTCAGTATGATGCGCAGTCATTTTATTTCCTGTGGAGTAGCACATTATGGCACGCGTAACTGTTCAAGACGCTGTAGAGAAAATTGGTAACCGTTTTGACCTGGTGTTGGTCGCTGCTCGTCGCGCCCGTCAAATCCAGACTGGCGGCAAAGATCCGCTGGTTCCTGAAGAAAACGATAAGTACACCGTGATCGCACTGCGTGAAATCGAAGAAGGTCTGATCAACAACCAGATTCTGGATGTTCGTGACCGTCAGGAACAGCAAGAGCAGGAAGCCGCAGAGATTCAGGCGGTTACCGCGATTGCTGAAGGCCGCCGTTAATCACACCACGAGTCGCCCTTGTACATTTTTGAAAGCCTTAATCTGCTGATTCAACGTTATCTGCCAGAAGATCAGATCAAACGTTTACAGCAGGCTTACTTAGTTGCACGTGATGCTCACGAGGGGCAGACTCGCTCCAGCGGTGAACCCTACATCACACACCCTGTTGCCGTCGCCTGTATTCTGGCGGAGATGCGTCTCGATTACGAAACGCTGATGGCAGCACTGCTGCATGATGTCATAGAAGACACCCCCGCCACCTATCAGGACATGGAACAGCTTTTCGGTAAAAGCGTTGCTGAACTGGTAGAGGGCGTGTCCAAGCTGGACAAACTGAAGTTCCGCGATAAGAAAGAAGCGCAGGCTGAAAACTTTCGCAAAATGATCATGGCGATGGTGCAAGATATTCGCGTCATCCTGATCAAACTCGCAGACCGTACCCATAACATGCGCACGCTGGGCTCATTGCGCCCGGACAAGCGCCGCCGCATTGCCCGTGAAACGCTGGAAATATACAGCCCGCTGGCACATCGGCTGGGTATCCATCACCTCAAAACCGAGCTGGAAGAACTGGGTTTTGAGGCGCTGTATCCGAACCGCTATCGCGTTATTAAAGAGGTCGTCAAGGCCGCACGCGGTAACCGCAAGGAAATGATTCAGAAAATCCTGTCGGAAATCGAAGGACGTTTGACTGAAGCCGGGATTGCCTGCCGCGTCAGCGGTCGCGAAAAACACCTGTATTCCATCTACTGCAAAATGCACCTGAAAGAGCAGCGTTTTCATTCCATCATGGATATTTACGCGTTTCGGGTCATCGTGAAAGAGTTGGATACCTGCTATCGCGTGCTCGGTCAGGTTCACAGCCTTTATAAGCCGCGCCCAGGTCGAGTAAAAGACTACATTGCCATTCCTAAAGCCAACGGCTATCAGTCGCTGCACACGTCTCTGATTGGTCCGCACGGCGTGCCGGTCGAAGTACAGATTCGCACCGACGACATGGACCAAATGGCGGAAATGGGTGTTGCCGCGCACTGGGCCTATAAAGAAGGCGAAAGCAGCACTACCGCACAGGTACGCGCTCAACGCTGGATGCAAAGCCTGCTGGAACTCCAGCAAAGCGCCGGTAGCTCATTCGAATTTATCGAAAGCGTGAAGTCCGATCTCTTCCCTGACGAGATGTACGTCTTTACGCCGGAAGGCCGTATTGTGGAACTCCCCGCAGGCGCGACGCCCGTCGATTTCGCCTACGCGGTACACACCGATATCGGCCATGCCTGCGTCGGCGCTCGCGTCGACCGCCAGCCTTACCCGCTGTCACAGTCGCTCACCAGCGGCCAAACCGTTGAAATCATTACTGCTCCGGGTGCCAGACCAAACGCCGCATGGCTTAACTTCGTGGTGAGCTCCAGAGCACGCTCCAAAATTCGTCAGATGCTGAAAAACCTCAAGCGCGATGACTCCGTAAGCCTCGGTCGCCGTTTGCTGAATCACGCATTGGGCAACGGTCGCAAACTCTCCGACATCCCTGAAAAGTCGATTCAGCTTGAGCTTGAGCGCATGAAGCTCGCCACGCTGGACGATCTGATGGCGGAAATTGGGATGGGTAATGCCATGAGCGTCGTTGTGGCGAAAAATCTGCTGAACGAACAATCTGAGCTGGGAACTACCGGGCTGCGCAAGTTGCCGATCAAAGGCGCAGATGGCGTCATGATCTCATTTGCCAAATGCTGCCGCCCTATCCCCGGCGACCCGATTATTGCCCACGTCAGCCCTGGTAAAGGGCTGGTTATTCACCATGAATCCTGTCGCAATATTCGTGGCTATCAGAAAGAACCTGAAAAGTTCATGGCGGTAGAGTGGGATAAGGTGACGGAACAAGAGTTCATCGCCGAAATCAAAGTCGATATGTTCAACCATCAGGGCGCGCTGGCGAACCTGACGGCAGCGATCAACGCCGCGAACTCCAATATTCAGAGCATCAATACGGAAGAGAAGGATGGCCGCGTATACAGTGCCTTTATCCGTCTCACTACTCTCGATCGCGTTCATCTGGCCAATATTATGCGTAAAATCCGCGTGATGCCGGATGTCATCAAAGTTAACCGTAACCGAAATTAATCGTCATGACCCCTCAACGTTATGCACGTATAAAAGAAATGCTCAACTGTCGTCAGCCCGATCTGACAATTTGCATGGAGCAGGTGCATAAACCTCATAACGTTTCTGCGGTTATCCGTACTGCGGATGCTGTCGGTGTGCATGAGGTCCATGCGATTTGGCCCACCAGCCGGATGAAAACGCTGGTCTCCTCCGCGGCAGGCAGCAATAGCTGGGTGCAGGTGAAAACCCATCGCAACATAGGTGATGCAGTCGGTCACCTGAAGGCTGAAGGCATGCAGGTTTTGGCGACCCATTTGTCTGAACATGCCGTCGATTTTCGGGAAATTGATTACACCCGCCCCACCTGTATTCTGCTCGGGCAAGAAAAAACCGGTATTACAGCCGAAGCGCTCAAACTGGCCGATCGGGATATCATCATTCCGATGACCGGCATGGTGCAGTCGCTGAATGTCTCCGTAGCCTCAGCGTTGATCCTGTATGAAGCCCAGCGCCAGCGCCAGATCGCGGGCATGTACCAGCGTGAAGACAGCCCGTTGGATGAAGAAGAGCAGCAGCGCCTGCTTTTCGAAGGGGGCTACCCAGTACTGGCTCGCGTCGCAAAACGTAAAGGGCTGCCTCGTCCTTATATTGACCATCAGGGTCAGATTGTAGCGGATACCCCGTGGTGGGCCGCGATGCAATCGTCGGAGTGCTGATGAAAGGCCGCCTGCTGAACACCCAACCGCTGAGTACACTTACTGGCGTGGGTGCAAGTCAGGCAGCGAAGCTCGCGCGACTCGGGCTGGAAACCGTGCAGGACCTCCTGCTGCACTTACCTCTGCGCTACGAAGACCGCACGCATCTTTACCCGATTGGCGACCTCCTCCCCGGTATGTATGCCACCGTGGAAGGTGAAATCCTACGCAACGACATCACCTTTGGCAGCCGTCGTATGTTGACCTGCCAAATCAGCGACGGCAGCGGCATGCTGACCATGCGCTTCTTCAATTTCAGCGCCGCGATGAAAAACAGCCTCGCACCGGGGCAGCGCGTTACCGCTTATGGTGAAATCAAGCGTGGCAAAATCGGTGCGGAGATCATCCATCCTGAATATCGAGTTCAGGGGGATAGTACGCAGGTCGAGTTACAAGAATCGCTCACACCGGTTTACCCGTCCACAGAAGGCGTTCGTCAGGCCACGCTCCGCAAACTGACCGATCAGGCGCTGGCGTTGCTCGATGCCAACCACATCGATGAGCTGCTGCCTGAATCTCTAAGCCGATCGCTCATTAGCCTGCCAGATGCGCTGCGCACCTTACATCGTCCCCCACCGGATATGCAGCTCAGCGAGCTCGAGCACGGGAAACACCCGGCACAGCAGCGGCTGATTATGGAAGAACTGCTGGCGCATAACCTGAGTATGCTCGCCGTGCGAGCGGGGGAACAACGGCATAAAGCCTCGCCGCTACAGGCGCAAGACGGTTTGAAGCAACAGTTGCTCGCTGCGCTGCCGTTCAAACCCACACAGGCGCAAGAACGTGTCGTAGCCGAAATTGAAGCGGATATGGCGAAAGATTTCCCGATGATGCGTCTGGTGCAAGGCGATGTCGGTTCAGGAAAAACACTGGTCGCCGCACTGGCAGCATTACGCGCCATTGCCAACGGCAAGCAGGTCGCGCTGATGGCACCCACAGAGCTATTGGCCGAACAGCATGCCCATAATTTCCGCCAGTGGTTTGAACCACTAGGGCTCGAAGTCGGCTGGCTGGCTGGCAAACAAAAAGGGAAAGCGCGTCAGGCGCAGCAGGATGCCATCGCCAGCGGTCAGGTTTCCATGGTTGTCGGGACGCACGCTATTTTCCAGCAGCAGGTACAATTCAACGGGCTGGCATTGGTCATTATCGATGAACAGCACCGCTTTGGCGTGCATCAACGCCTTGCGCTGTGGGAAAAAGGCGAAGAACAGGGCTTTTATGCCCATCAATTAATCATGACCGCGACACCGATTCCCCGCACGCTGGCGATGACGGCCTATGCCGATCTGGATACGTCCGTCATTGATGAACTGCCGCCGGGCAGAACCCCCGTCACCACCGTCGCCATACCCGATTCACGCCGCAGCGACATTATCGAACGCGTGAATAATGCCTGTCAGCAGGAAGGGCGGCAGGCCTATTGGGTATGTACGCTGATCGAAGAATCCGACCTGCTGGAAGCGCAGGCAGCAGAAGCCACCAGCGAAGAGCTGAAGGCTGCCCTGCCGAATCTCAAGGTTGGATTGGTTCACGGCCGAATGAAAGCGCAGGAAAAGCAGGCGGTGATGCAAGCTTTCAAACAGGGCGAACTGCAACTGCTGGTAGCGACCACCGTCATCGAGGTAGGAGTGGATGTACCGAATGCCAGCCTGATGATCATTGAGAACCCAGAGCGCCTGGGCTTAGCGCAACTGCACCAGTTGCGCGGGCGCGTCGGACGCGGTGCGGTGGCATCTCACTGCGTGCTGCTCTACAAAACGCCAATGAGCAAGACTGCACAAAAACGGCTCCAGGTTCTACGCGATAGCAACGATGGCTTTGTTATCGCACAGCGCGATCTGGAAATTCGTGGGCCGGGAGAATTACTCGGTACGCGCCAGACGGGCAATGCCGAGTTTAAAGTCGCTGACCTCCTGCGCGATCAGGAGCTGATTCCACAGGTGCAGCGTGTTGCTCGCCACTTGCATGAGCACTATCCCGAGCATGCAGTTGCACTAATCGAACGCTGGCTACCAGAACGCGCACGGTACACCAACGCCTGATTGCGGCTATGTATTCTGAATTTTCCCTAAAAGTATCCCCTTAAATAATAAGGTCTTGCTTGTCAGACAAAATTCATATCGAAAAGATGAGTTAGCAAACGTTTGCTTTCAGCAAAGAGATCATTAAAATGCGCTCTTTGTCGTTTCAGGAACGCCAACTTACATCATGACTACCACCACGGAAACGTCCCAAACAGAAGCCGCCGCCGCACCTCAGCGCAGTGAACTCATCTATCATCTTGAAGACCGCCCGCCGCTGCCGCAAACACTGTTCGCCGCCAGTCAGCACTTGCTTGCCATGTTTGTTGCGGTGATTACCCCCGCGCTACTGATCTGTCAGGCATTAGGTTTACCCGCTGAGGATACGCAGCGCATCATCAGCATGTCGCTTTTCGCTTCCGGTCTGGCCTCTATTCTACAAATTAAAACCTGGGGCCCTGTCGGTTCTGGTCTGTTGTCTATTCAGGGCACCAGCTTTAACTTCGTGACGCCGCTGATTATGGGTGGACTTGCGCTGAAAAACGGCGGAGCAGATGTTCCCACGATGATGGCAGCACTGTTCGGTACGCTGATGGTCGCCTCCTTCACCGAAATCATTCTTTCACGCTTCCTGCATTTAACCCGCCGCATCATTACCCCGCTGGTTTCCGGCATTGTGGTGATGATCATTGGGCTGTCGCTGATTCAAGTCGGCCTGACCTCCATCGGCGGCGGCTATGCTGCGATGGGTAATAACACCTTCGGCGCCCCCAAGAACTTACTCTTAGCGGGTGTGGTGTTGCTGGTTATTATTCTGCTTAACCGCCAGCGTAACCCTTACCTGCGCGTCGCGTCGCTGGTGATTGCCATGGCGGTGGGTTATCTGGGTGCCTGGTTGATGGGAATGCTGCCGGAAAATGCGCCTGCTCAAAACGACACGGTGATTATGGTGCCCACACCGCTGCATTACGGCCTAGGCTTTGACTGGAACCTGTTGATTCCGCTGATGCTGGTCTTCATGGTGACATCGTTAGAAACCATCGGTGACATCACCGCGACCTCCGACGTTTCAGAGCAGCCGGTTAGAGGCCCGCTGTACATGAAACGCTTAAAAGGCGGCGTGCTGGCAAACGGCCTGAACTCTTGCCTTTCTGCCGTATTCAACACTTTCCCCAACTCTTGCTTCGGCCAGAATAACGGCGTCATCCAGCTTACCGGTGTTGCCAGCCGCTATGTGGGCTTCGTGGTTTCGCTGATGCTGATCGCACTGGGGCTGTTCCCTGCCGTTAGCGGATTTGTGCAGCATATTCCAGAGCCAGTTCTGGGCGGTGCTACTATCGTGATGTTTGGTACGATCGCCGCTTCTGGTGTGCGTATTGTGTCCCGTGAGCCGCTGAATCGTCGTGCGATCATGATTATTGCGCTGTCGCTGGCTGTTGGCCTTGGCGTATCACAGCAGCCGCTGATTCTGCAATTCGCACCGGATTGGATTAAAACATTACTGTCTTCCGGTATCGCCGCTGGCGGGATTACGGCAATCGTGCTGAATATTGTCTTCCCACACGAAGAAAAATAGCGCCAGCCCGCAATAATTTCTGTTCAGTTCATGTAAAAGCGAGCGGTGATGCAACACCGCTCGCTTTTTACTGTCTGTAACAGCATTACCTATTGAGCCTTCAGGGAAATTGCGGCATAAGAACAGTTCTCCCTGACGATTGGCATGGACTGACACGATGAAATTTATCGGGAAATTATTGCTGACCCTACTGCTGCTGGCCTTTTTAGCGCTAGTAGTCGTATATGTATTACTGCAAACCAGTTGGGCAGCAGGCTGGGTGAGTAATTGGGTAAACCAGAATACCGACTACCAGTTGTCACTGGGCAAAATTAATCATGACTGGTCAACAGCCGATCATATCCAACTCACCGATGTCAGTTTTGGCCAGAAAAATCAGCCACCGACACTCACTGCAAAGCAGATTTCAGCCGGGTTTAGCGCCCGTCAAATTACCGATCCGCGCCACTTCGCCAGTCTCGAACTGGAAGGCGGTACGCTAAACCTTTCCTCACAGGCCGCCACACTCCCTATCGAAGCCGATGTGCTACAGCTGCGTACAATGGCACTGCAGGCAAAGGACGGCGATTGGCGTCTGAACGGTCAACAAATTAACGGCGGCATGATGCCGTGGCAGCCCGAGGCAGGCTATGTGCTGGGTAAACAGGGGCAGTTCCAGCTCAGCGCCCGCTCACTCGAACTCAACGATATTCCCGCCAGTCAGGTATTGGTTCAGGGCGAAATCAACCACAATCAGCTGATTCTGAGCAATTTCGGCGCGGATGTCGCTCAGGGGCAGCTAACGGGCAATGCCAGCCGCGCAGAAGACGGCAGTTGGCAGATCGGTAACCTGCGACTCAGCAATGTCCGTTTGCAAACGCAGAGAACGCCGGAGGCCTTCTGGCAGCCCGTTACCGAACTGCCTTCTGTTACCGTTGACCGCTTTGATCTGATTGATGCCCGTATTGAAGGGCCGGGATGGGCGTTTATCGACCTTGATGTTGCCCTGCAAAATGTCACATTTAAGCAGAATGACTGGCAGAGCGAGGGTGGAACGCTGTCATTCAATGCGACTGACATTGTGAACGGCAACATGCACCTTATCGACCCTATCGTGAATCTGGACTTGTCACCGGTGGGCGTTAACATCAAGCAGTTTTCTACGCACTGGGAAGGCGGTTTACTGCGAACCAACGGCAGTTGGCAGCGTAGTAACCACCGTTTAGAGCTGAATGATTTTGTTGTCGCAGGGATGGAGTACACACTCCCCGGCGACTGGCGTCAGCGGTGGCAAGCGACCCTGCCATCATGGCTGGCAGAAGTGAATGTGCGAAAATTCACGGCGAACCGCAATCTGCTGATCGATATCAACCCGGATTTCCCCTTCCAGCTAACCGCATTAGATGGCTACGGCAGCAATTTGCTACTGGCTCGCAATCACCAGTGGGGAATGTGGACAGGATCGTTGAATCTTAATGCCAGCAACGCGACGTTTAATAAAGTCGATGTCCGCCGTCCTTCTATGGCACTGGTAGCCGACGATAATCAGATCGCCATTAACGAACTCAGCGCGTTTACGCAAAATGGCATGCTGGATGCCAAGGCAACGATCAATCAGCAACCGGCACGCAATTTTTCCCTGTCACTGACAGGACGCGCCGTACCGCTGGATGTTCTGACGCGTTGGGGATGGCCAGAACCCGCAACCGCACCGACGGGCAATACAAATCTGCAATTGCAACTGAATGGACGGCTTGCCGCTGATACGCCGCTGAAGCCTACACTAACTGGCACGCTACAAGGTGTCGACAGCAATGATCATCCCATCAGACAGCAAATGCATCAGGGCACCGTGACGGAAGCGCAATAATTATTACGTTTTCAAAACACGGGGCCAAGCCGCAAGCCGTTGGTAAATAGATTTGCCAAATGGAAACGGGAGTAACGGAATAGAAGAGTAAAGCGTTTGCGCCAGGGACAAAAGCGTCAGGAACGCTTTTGAACGTCGCTTGCGATGGCCCGGCAGGGTGAATCTCAGGGATGAGATTCATATTCGCGCAAGCCGAGCTTACATGGACATACTTGCAGCGTCTTTACGATCTATCCGTTACTCCCGCTCTACGGACTTTGTCAGCAACATCACACAGTCAGAATCACGTGTATTATTATGGCGAAATGCTGCTGGCTAACATGCAGCGTGATGTTCCGATAGGAAGGCCATCATAATATGGTCACTGCGAGTTAATCGGCTTCCGACCCGCCCTCTTCCAGTGGTGCATCTGGTTGAGCAGGCAGTACGATATAAACCCCTTCGAATAACGCCCCTTTATTGTCATCACCAAAAAGCTCAACATTGAGCTGCACGCGCGCCTTACGCCCACGAGCAAGACGATCCAGATCGCCACTAAGCGACCCTAAATCAGCGATGGCGTTCGGTCTGCCACTCACTGGCGTACTGTAACGAATGTGCGCATCCGCCAGAATAATCGTTCCACCGAGGTGCCGTTCACGCAGCAACAGCCAGATTAGCCCCCATCCGGTGAGCGTAGCGAGAGAAAACATACTGCCGGCAAAAAGCGTGTGATGCGGATTCTGATTGCCCGTTTCAGGCATGGTGGTAATAAATTGCTTTCCGGTGTACTGGCTTATCCGCACGCCCATTTTTTCACTCAGGGGGATGTGCTCGTACCAGGCCTGCTGCAGCTGTCCGCACCAGTCAGGGCGATGCAAAATGTCATCCAGCGTCGCCACCGGTTTAATCATTAAGAAGTGCCGCACAGGTGTGGTTTGTGGCGCGGTAATCTCTCCCTGATTAACAAAACCCAGCTTGGAGAAGAAATCCATTGCGTCTTCACGGGCGCTACAGACCACGCGCTTGGCGCCTTCCTGACGCGCAACGGACTCCAGAGTAATCGCAAGCAGCGTGCCTAACCCTTTCCCTCGGACGTCGGGGTGAACAGCTAAAAAACGGATTGCCGCTTCATTATCTGCATTGATAGAAAGACGCCCAATCGCGACCAGCCTTCCCTGCTCATCCACCACGGTTTGGTGATGTGCCAGAGCATCGTAAGCATCACGTTCAGAACCCAGCGGCTGGCGTAGAGGTTTGCGCAGCATTTCCCAGCGAAATTGATAGTACGCATCCAGTTCTTCCGCGCTTTTGGGTACTCTCAAATGATACATAACCCTTCCTCTATACCGAGATGCCTCATGACATCGGGGTTCATAAGATCAGACTGTTGAAGCAAATTTATACGCGAAACAGCAACGGCGATAGCACTTCATAAGACAATAGCGTTACAAACTTATGACTTTACAACCCCAGACGTCACAGCCCTATGTCTGTAGCCAGAACGTCACCGGGCCATCATTCACTAATGCCACTTTCATATCAGCCGCAAACTGCCCTGTTTCCGTGTGAACGCCTTGCTCACGACACTGTCCGACAAAATATTGATAGAGGCGATCGGCCTCAGAAGGATGCGCACCGCGAGAAAATCCAGGCCGCATGCCACGCTGCGTATCAGCCACCAGCGTAAACTGCGAAACCACCAGCACATTGCCGCCAGCCTGACGAACATTGAGATTCATTTTCCCGTCATCGTCACCGAATATGCGGTAACCCAACACGCGCTCGCAGAGTCGCGTGGCTTTTTGTTCGTCATCGCCCTGCTCAACGCCCAGCAGGATCAGTAAACCTTTATCGATTTCCCCAACCACACTGCCTTCTACCGTAACGCTGGCGCTGGATACTCGCTGAATTAGCGCAATCATAAAACCCGACTACTCCTGATGTCATCATTCCCAATAGGGGCGATGTCCGCCCCTGCGATATAAATCATGCTTTAGCCGTCGTCGCCTGCATGGCGAAAAAATCCGGCACCACCTGACGATCGGTCACCAGAATGCTGTGAATGCCCAGGCTTTGTGCCGCATCGACGTTCGCGGCATTATCGTCAAAAAAGACGGCTTGCGCAGGCGGAACGCCTTCCTCTGTCAGGACATATTGGTAAATCGCTAGCTCCGGCTTACGTAATCCAATCTCTTGCGACAGGTAGAGTTTGTCAGCCGCCGTTGCCACTTCTGGGAATAACGCAGGCCAGTGTGAACAGTGGAGGCGATTGGTGTTCGACAGAATCACCACGCGGTGCCCTTCCTGACGCAGGCGCTGCATGATGTCGATAACCTCAGGACGCAACGCGACAAAAATAGCCTGCCAGCCAGCGGTGAATTGTTCGAAGCTCAGGGCGATACCCATTTCCTGACACAGTCTGGTGGCAAATTCCTCGTCGCTGATCTCACCCCGCTCATGCTGTTCAAACGCGTCGTCCATGACAAAGCGCTCTTGCAACGTCGCGAGCGGCGCGCTGCTCAGATTACTCCAGACACCCAATACTCTATTGAAATCAATATCTATGACGACATTGCCTAAATCAAAGATATACAGCATGGCAGTGACCTCCTGACGTAATCGTAGGATTTTCACTGTAGCGGGAAATGGAGAAACTGAATAGGGAGGAAATATAAAGGAAAGGTTAAAGTGGAAGAAAGCGCATAAAATTCAGGGCACCCGAAGGTGCCCTGTTGCGTAACAAGACAAATCCGTCTGAAATTAGACGTCTTTGCTGCCGCGGCTAGCGCGTTTACGATCGTTTTCGGTCAGGTGACGCTTACGAATACGGATAGACTGTGGCGTAACTTCAACCAGTTCGTCGTCATCGATGAACTCCAGCGCTTGTTCCAGAGACATTTTGATCGCCGGAACCAGTGTGGTGGCTTCATCGGTGCCCGATGCACGCATGTTGGTCAGTTTCTTACCGGTCAGACAGTTTACTGTCAGATCGTTAGAACGTGAGTGAATACCGATGATCTGGCCTTCATACACTTCTGCACCGTGTCCGAGGAACAGCTTACCGCGATCCTGCAGGCTGAACAGCGCAAACGCGACAGCTTTACCCTGACCGTTAGAGATCAGTACGCCGTTCTGACGCTGGCCGATTTCACCTGGACGCACGTCATCGTAGTGGCTGAACGTGGAGTACAGCAGACCTGTACCAGACGTCATAGTCATGAATTCGGTACGGAAACCGATCAGACCACGAGCAGGGATCAGGTAATCCAGACGGATACGACCCTTGCCATCTGGGATCATGTCTTTCACATCACCTTTACGCTCACCCATGGCTTGCATGACTGAACCCTGGTGCTGTTCTTCGATGTCCAGCGTCACGTTTTCAAACGGCTCTTGGTTACGGCCGTCGATAACGCGGTTGATAACTTTCGGACGTGATACGGCCAGTTCAAAGCCTTCACGACGCATGTTTTCGATCAGAACTGACAGGTGCAACTCACCACGACCAGAAACGCGGAATGCATCAGCATCTTCGGTTTCGTCAACGCGCAGGGCTACGTTGTGTACCAGCTCTTTGTTCAGACGCTCCAGAATCTGGCGCGACGTAACATACTTACCTTCTTTACCGCAGAATGGTGAAGTATTGACGTTGAAGAACATGGTAACGGTAGGTTCATCGACGCTCAGTGCTGGCAGCGCTTCGACATTCTGCGGATCGCAGATGGTGTCGGAAATGTTCAGCTCGCCCAGACCGGTGATTGCGATGATATCGCCTGCTTCCGCTTCAGTCGCGTCGATACGCTCCAGACCCAGGTGAGTCAGAACTTTACCGACTTTGCCGTTACGGGTTTTGCCTTCGCTATCAACAATAGTAACTTGTTGGTTAGGCTTAACTTTACCGCGCTTGATACGGCCGATACCGATAACGCCAACATAGTTGTTGTAGTCCAGCTGAGAGATTTGCATCTGGAACGGCGCATTCATCTCAACCTGAGGCGGAGAAACGTGATCGACAATCGCCTGATACAGCGGAGTCATATCTTCCGCCATGTCGGTATGGTCGAGACCCGCGATACCATTCAGCGCAGAAGCATAAATGATCGGGAAATCCAGCTGCTCGTCAGTCGCATCCAGGTTCACGAACAGGTCGAATACCTGATCGACAACCCAGTCAGGACGCGCGCCAGGACGGTCAACTTTGTTGATAACCACAATCGGTTTCAGACCGTTGGCAAATGCTTTTTTGGTCACGAAACGCGTTTGCGGCATCGGGCCATCCATCGCATCAACAACCAGCAGTACCGAGTCAACCATCGACATTACACGCTCAACCTCGCCGCCGAAGTCGGCGTGTCCCGGGGTATCTACGATGTTAATACGGTAGTCTTTCCAATTAATGGCGGTATTTTTTGCGAGGATGGTAATTCCACGCTCTTTCTCCAAATCGTTGGAGTCCATTACACGCTCGGTTGCTTCGACACGTTCACCGAACGTTCCGGATTGTTGCAACAGCTTGTCAACCAGGGTGGTTTTCCCATGGTCAACGTGCGCAATAATGGCGATGTTACGCAAATTTTCGATCACAGCTTTGCCTCAGGCATTTAGAAATAGCGCGCTATTGTACACGTATTAATCGAGGGACTAAACAAGATCACAAGCATCTATGATAAACAACCTAGAGCTGCCTGCTTTGTGATCCCTTTCACGGTGCAAAAGCGCTACAAGCGAACATGAATGCACCAAATAAGTGCAATAATTCACATATGGAGCACCATTTTGGTGCTTTAGACTATAATGGTGCAGTGGGTTTACGTGAGAAAGCCCCAAGGAGCCACACATTGCACACATTTAAAAAGTTGGCACACTTTTAGCTTTAGTCTACTCACGGCAACAACATCAATCCACAACGATATTCGTTCCACGACGATAAATGACCAATCGGGAGAACCAAGTATGTCCGCAGAACATGTTTTGACGATGCTGAATGAGCACGAAGTGAAGTTTGTTGATTTACGCTTCACTGATACTAAAGGTAAAGAGCAGCACGTCACCATTCCGGCTCATCAAGTCAATGCCGACTTCTTCGAAGAAGGTAAAATGTTTGATGGTTCCTCGATTGGCGGCTGGAAAGGTATTAACGAGTCAGACATGGTTCTGATGCCCGATGCCAGCACCGCAATGATCGACCCGTTCTTCGAAGATTCTACACTGATCATTCGTTGTGACATCCTCGAGCCAGGCACGATGCAAGGTTATGACCGCGACCCGCGTTCTATCGCGAAACGTGCGGAAGATTTCCTGCGTTCTTCCGGCATTGCCGATACCGTCCTGTTCGGGCCTGAGCCAGAATTCTTCCTGTTCGATGACATCCGTTTCGGCAGCAGCACTTCCGGTTCCCACGTTGCTATCGACGATATCGAAGCTTACTGGAACTCCGGTAAAGCCTACGAAGGCGGTAACAAAGGTCACCGTCCAGGTCTGAAAGGCGGCTACTTCCCAGTTCCACCAGTCGATTCATCACAGGACATCCGTTCTGCTATGTGTCTGACCATGGAGCAAATGGGTCTGGTTGTTGAAGCTCACCACCACGAAGTGGCTACCGCTGGTCAGAACGAAGTGGCTACCCGCTTCAACACCATGACCAAAAAAGCTGACGAAATTCAGATCTACAAATATGTCGTGCACAACGTGGCTCACGCCTACGGTAAAACCGCGACCTTCATGCCAAAACCAATGTTCGGTGATAACGGTTCTGGTATGCACTGCCACATGTCTCTGTCTAAAGACGGCACTAACCTGTTCGCTGGCGACAAATACGGCGGCCTGTCTGAAATGGCGCTGTTCTACATCGGCGGTGTTATCAAACACGCTAAAGCTATCAACGCCCTGGCGAACCCGACCACCAACTCCTACAAGCGTCTGGTCCCAGGCTACGAAGCCCCGGTTATGCTGGCTTACTCTGCCCGTAACCGTTCTGCTTCAATCCGTATCCCAGTGGTTGCGAGCCCGAAAGCACGTCGTATCGAAGCGCGCTTCCCAGATCCAGCCGCTAACCCGTACCTGTGCTTCGCTGCGCTGCTGATGGCTGGCCTCGACGGCATCATCAACAAAATCCACCCTGGCGATGCCATGGACAAAAACCTGTACGACCTGCCGCCGGAAGAAGAAGCAGAGATTCCAAAAGTTGCAGGTTCTCTGGACGAGGCCCTGGCTGCACTGAACGAAGACCGCGAGTTCCTGACCCGTGGTGGCGTGTTCACCGACGACGCTATCGAAGCATATATCGAACTGCGTAAATCTGAGATTGACCGCGTTCGTATGACGCCGCACCCAGTTGAGTTCGAACTGTATTACAGCGTCTAATCTCTACCTCGGCGTGGTTGGGTGTGCTGATACCCGACCATGACCGATAAACAACAGAATACTAAGAAGTTTGTTCTTGTTGCCGTGGAAACGCTTCAGCCCATCTTCGGATGGGCTTTTTTCACCACCGGCATTGGCCGTTGCGACGTAACATCCATCATTCACACTACAATGCACCATGCTGGTGCGGGAGTCTGCGTTATGGCAACAGGCACGCTGCCCGATGCTGGGCAGATCCTAAATTCCCTGATAAACAGCATCTTATTGCTGGATAACGATCTGGCGATTCACTATTCCAACCCGGCAGCACAGCAATTACTGGCACAAAGCTCGCGTAAATTATCCGGCACGCCGCTGCCTGATTTGCTGGGATATTTTTCTCTGAATGTCGATTTGCTGCGTGAAAGTCTGGATTCAGGG